>JAFGEN010000019.1 GCA_016931595.1 Candidatus Aminicenantota bacterium
AGGGGGAAACGGAGGTCAGTGCCAGTCGCCCCCGCTGTCCATCCCGCCGAAGCCGCCGCCGAAGCGGGGATTGACGACGTTGCTGTAGACCGAGCCGAAGCTATAGCTGAATCCGACCGAGAACCGGTAGGTGTAGCCGGAGGCGAGCTCGGCCCGCTTGAGGAGGAGCTCCTCGAGCGAAATATTTCCCTTGCGAAGGGACAATTGGTCATGGACGACCGCGTAGCGGCCGTCCACGGTCAAGGCAAGGCCTTTGATGAGCCGGACGCTCAAGTTGCCCTGGACGCGGAAATGGTTGAAGGCGAAATCGCGAAGGAGGCTGGCCGCCTCCAGGGAGATTTCCGCGTTCCCCCAGGGCTCGCGGACCTCGAAGGTCGTGGTCAGGGCGTGCCGCAGGGTCGCTTCTGACATCTTGTCGTAGACCGTCAGTTCCATGTACTTGTCATAAACGTATCCCGCCCGGTACATGATCCTCAATTCGCGGCGGGTGGACTGGGAATAGGGGAAGATGTTGAATTCGATGGCCGGCTGGAAGGCCATGCCGAAACTGATGTTGCTGTAGGTCGAGTGATTCAGGTTGACGAAGGCGCCAACCGACCAGTGGCCGCCCAGGCTGAAGACGTAGATGCCGTTGAAGGAGCGGTAGCGGGAGCTGCTGGTCTCCTGGTAGTCGTCGTAGTGATATTCGCTTGTCTCTTCGAAAGCGGAAATCCCCATGCGGAGGCGGTTTTCGGGCGTGACCCGGTTGACCGTGAAATTGCCGTTGAGCGAATGGTTGGTCCAGGATTCCTCCCCGCTCATCCGGAGTCTCGTGCTGATGCTGAACACCCAGAAATTCCAGGGGTCTTCGACCGCCGCTTGACTGACCTTGCCGGCCAGGCTCAGGTTCAGGACCTGGGCCATGGGTGTGCGGGCGACGAACGGGGTCAGGCCGAGCTTGAGCGTCCGGACGATGCCTTTCCGGGTATCATCCTGGGTATCGATCCGGTTGGAGAAGTATTTCAGCTCGTTCTTGAGGTCTTCATACTCCCCCAGGCCGATGAACGCCATCGTGTACTCGTTGCCTCCGCCGCCCGTGCCCTGCTGGCTGATCAAGACGTGAACATCGGCTTCCTTTCGGTCGCGGACATAGTTGACGAATTCGATTTCGGTTTTGATGTAATTGGTATCGAGGCGCTGCCCGTCGAGATAGACGCGGGGAGCGGATTTTCTCAACTCGTTGATGTCCTGGCTGGACGGCTTCGTTTCCGCGGCGGTGAGAGTTCCGGCGGCCGGCAGCAGGAACGCGGCGATGAGGGCGAGGATGAGGGCGCGTTTCTTCAATGTCGGTCTCCTTATGATGCTGGAATTCTCCATGGAGATATTCCAGGCCCGTTTTCGTGATATTTCCCATATCAGACGTTCGGCTCCGGATTTTCTTCCCGATAAGGAGAAGGGGAAGCTCAGGATGGAGGCCGGATCGAAATCGAATATCGAACGAATCGGACCCTTATATGATACCAGATCGAAGGTCCGCCGTCCATCACCGGCAGGGGTGGATCCCAACACCCGAAAGGGTGGGAGACTGCGGGTTCGAATCTGTATTTTTTTCCCCATTTGAGTATAATGACCGCAGTCTCATGTTCGATCTTCTCAAATCCCTCCGCCCGGCCCAGTGGACCAAGAACCTGTTTGTTTTTGCCGCCCTGGTTTTCTCCAAGGGCGTCCTGATCAGGGAATCGCTCTTGCGGTCGGTCTGGGCGTTCGCCGTTTTCTGCCTGCTTTCGGGCGCCCTTTACCTGATCAACGACGTGGTCGATGTCGAGGAAGACCGCCGCCATCCGAAAAAACGCCTCCGGCCCATCGCCGCCGGCCGTGTTTCCCGGGGCGCGGCGATCGCCTGGGCCGGCGCTTTCGGAGCGGCCGCCCTGGCCGGAGCGTTCGCTCTCGGCTGGGGGTTCGGCCTGGTCGCTTCGATTTATGCCGGGCTGGTGATCGCCTATACCTTCGCCCTGAAGCACATCGTCATCCTGGATGTCTTTCTCATCGCCTCCGGATTCGTCCTCCGGGTCATCGCCGGCGGCCTGGCCATCGCCGTTCCCTTGTCCTCCTGGCTGATCATCTGCACCTCGCTTCTCTCCCTCTTCATCGCCTTCGGCAAGCGGCGGCACGAGATCGTCTCCCTGGACGCAGACGCCCCGCTCCATCGGCCCATCTTGAACGAGTACAGCGCCTATCTTCTCGACCAGATGATTTCGGTGGTGACGGCCTCGACGGTCATCGCCTACTGCCTCTACACCGTTTCGGAGGAAACGGTCCGGAAGTTCGGAACGTCCAACCTGATCCTGACCACGCCGTTCGTCTTGTACGGCGTTTTCCGCTACTTGTACCTCGTCCACCAGAAAGGCCTGGGCGGAAGCCCCGAGGAAATGATCCTGCGGGACAAACCCTTGGCCGCGGCGATCGTTCTCTGGATCGCGGCGGTGATCGTCATCCTGTATTTCAGGTGACGATTCCTCAGTTTTTCAGCCTGTCAAGAAGCGGAGGCATTTGGGCTCGCGTTCGAGGTGGTAAACGAGCAGGGCCTGAAGCGCTTTTCCGAACGAGGCGATGTCCTCGGCCGGGAAGGGAGCGGACGCGCAGGCCGAGGGCGGGTTTTCTTGAACCCAAGCCACGAACTTGCCCAGGCTGTCCCCGATCGCTTCCTTGCGCGAGGGGGCGCAGCTGTCGCAGTAGATCCCGTCGCGCCTGGGGGAGAGCCAGCCCGGAGAGGTTTCGGCGATCGCCGTCCGGCAGCGGCGGCAACGGCGGATGTCGGGCATGATCCCGTTGAGGCGGAGAAGCCAGGCTTCGAAATAGCGCGTCAGGATGCCGGGTTCGACGCCGTCACGGAGGGCTTGGAGGATCGCCCGGAACAAGCGGAAGGCGAGGCTGTCCCGTGACCGGACCGGGACGAACTCCTCGACCAACTCGGCGATGTAGGCCAGGGCGAAATGGGCCCGGAGGTCCGAGGCGACGTCGAAGAACGATTCCCTGAGGTCACATCCGCTGACCGTGACCAGGTCGCTTCCCTCCTTTTCGTAGAAGAAGACGGTCACGTGGGACAGGGGTTCGAGGGCGCTGCCGAAGCGGTTGCCGAATTTTCTTGCGCCCTTGGCCACCCCGCGAAGCAGGCCCCGCTCCTGGGTCAGGAAGACGGCGAGTTTATCCTGGTCGGCCAGGGGGAAGGTCCGAAGGACGAGGGCTTCGACCTGGTCGCGGGACATGCATCCTCAGACGAGCAGGGTGAGGCGGTGATCCCGGATTTTTTCCCGCAGAATCTCCTGGGGGATGTCGAGATCCGCCGCCGCCCGGCCGATATCCCAGAGGTTCCGGCGGAGAGCGCCGTCCACCGCTTCCCGCTCGGCCCGGCGGAGGGATTCGACAAGCGCGGGGCGGGGGGCCGGCCCCTGCTCCCGGGTTTCGACGAGCAGGTTCAGATGCTTGGGACCGATTTCCGCGTCCTCGACCAGGATGACGAAACGCTCCAGGACGTTCATCAACTCCGCCACGTTGCCCGGCCAGGGATAATTGAGGAAGGCCTGAAGGGCCTCGGGGTGGATTGTTTTTGGCTTCCGGCCGTATTCGAGGCAATAAATCCTCAGGTAATAAGCGACCAGGACGGGGATGTCCTCGGTTCGGTCGCGAAGAGGGGAGATGTGGAGCGGAATCACGTTGATTTTAAAATACAGGGCCTCGTTGAACCTGCCCCGCCGGACGAGGTCGACGAGAGGAATCTTGCTCGAAGCGATGACCCGGGCGTCGAAGGGAACAGTTTCCGACCCGCCGATCGGCTCGAACGACCCGGCGGTCAACGCGCTCAGAAGCGAGGCCTGGGTCACCGGCGGCAGGAATTCGACGCCTTCCAGGAACAGCGTTCCTTCCCCGGCCTGAAGAAGCTTGCCCTTTTTATCCTTTGAAGGGTCCGGCCCGTAGCCCTTGAGACATCCGAAAAGCTCCGCGTCGATCAGGGCTTCCGGAAGCGCGGCGCAGTTGACCTCGACGAATCGCTTCTCCTTCCGGAGGCCGGCCTGGTGGATGATGCGGGCTGCCAGCTCTTTCCCCGTCCCGGTCTCTCCGGTCAGGAGGATCCTGGCGTCGGTCCCGGCCGCCGCCTGGATCTGGGACCGGAGGGTCCGGATGGAAGCGCTTTTCCCGATGAGGCGACTCCTGGTCTTGAGGCGCTCCCGAAGCCGGACGTTTTCTTCCTCCAGCCGGACGCGGTGCAGGGCGTTTTTTACAGTCAAAACGACCTTGTCCAGCGAAAGGGGTTTTTCCAGGAAATCATAGGCCCCGAGCTTGACGGCCTTGACCGCCGTCTCGACCGTCCCGTGGCCCGAAATGACCACAACGGCCGGACGCTCCTCGAGGCGTTGGATCTGGGCCAGGGCATCGAGGCCGCTCATCTCGGGGAGCCAGATGTCGAGCAGGACCAGGCCGAAGCTCCCCTTCGACAGGAGATCAAGCCCCTCCTCGGCCGAGGCAGCCAGGCGGACGGAGTATCCCTCGTCTTCCAGGATGCCGCGGAGGGAGGACCGGATGGAGGATTCGTCGTCGACGATCAAAATGTGTTCGGAACTCATATGGGCAACTCGATGATGAATTTCGCCCCCGAGGGGCGATTGCTTTCGATGCGGATGCCGCCTTCGTGCTCCCGGACGATCTGGCTGACGATGGCCAGGCCGAGGCCCCGGCCCTTTTTCTTCGTCGAAAACGTCGGCAGGAAGATCTTGTTCGTATCCTCGGCCGGGATGCCCGGTCCGGTGTCGGCCACGGCGACCTGCACCCGGCGGACGTCCGGAAGGAAGGTCGCCTCGAGGATGATGGTCCCGCTCTTGTTCATCGCGTCGATCGCGTTGTCGATCAGGTTGATGAAGACGCGCTTGACCTGTTCCGAGTCGAGGCGAATTTCGGCGGGGACGCCCGGGTCGACGCGGATCTCGATGGCGACGTCGGCGAAGATGCCGCGGAAGAGGGCGGCGACCTGTCGGAGGATATCGCCGAGAGAAGCCGGCTGGCGGTTGAGCTTGGGCAGGCGGGCGAAATCGGAGAATTCGTCGACCAGGGCCTTGATTGTCTGAGCCTCCTGGATGATTCCCCGGGCGCCTTCCTCGATGATCTCAACCGCGGCCGGGTCGCCCTTTCGGAAGCTCCGGATGATCCGCTCGGCGTTGAGCTGGATGGGCGTCAGCGGATTCTTGATCTCGTGGGCGACGCGCTGGGCGACTTCCTTCCAAGCGGCGATTTTCTGGGCATTGATGAGCTGGGTCAGGTCGTCCAGGGCCACGATCATGCCCGAAAAATCCTCGCCCGGCTTGCGTAACGGGGTCAGGCTCAGGGAAATGGTCTTGGCCTGGCCGCCCAGGACCATCTGGACCTCGCGGTCGCTGATTTTGGTCCTGTTCCTAAGGGCCGTGTCGATCGCCGCGCCGAGGTCCGGGAACCGCTCGGGATCGAGGACGGACCGGAACGGCCGGCCGGCCGGATCCCTGGCCGGAAGGTCGAGCATCTCCCGGGCCGCCGGATTGACCGTCGTGATCAGGCCTTGGGAGTCGAGGGCGATCACGCCCGTCGAGATCGCGTTCAGGACGGTCTCGATCGTTCGTTGCCGGGCCGCGACTTCGGCCGTCTTCTGGGCGACTTGCTCATTTCCTTTCCGTAGGTCGGAGGTCATCTGGTTGAAGGATTCGATCAACAGGCCCAGCTCGTCCGCCGCCGGGTCCTCGATCTTGACCGCGAGGTTCCCGCGCGAAACCTCCTTGGTCGCGTAGGCCAGTTTTTCGATGGGAACGGTGATGCTTTTGGCGATGTGGAAGCCGATCCAGATGGCCGTGAAGACGATGATCAGGGTGACGAAGACCAGAGTCAGCTTGTAGAGCGTTTTGGTCATGTCCCTCTGCGTTCCCCGCATGCTGTAGCGCTCGTCCAGGGCCATGATCGAATTCATCTTTTTGGTCAGGCTCTCGGGCAGGAATTTTCCGGCCGTGACCAGGACCGCGCCCAGCTTCGGGTCGGTGAAGGAGACGCCCCGGCGGACCAGTTCGCCCGCGCCCATCGGCTTGATGTCGACAAGGTCCTGTCCGAGATGGGCCCGGCGGACATCGTCGGTGTCGAGGTCGCGGTAGTCCTGAAGCGGGAGGTTCGGGTTGAGCAGGGAGAACAGCTCCTCGTTATCCTGGAAGAGGCTGATTTCATCCAGCTTGTATTCGCTCAACTGGGCTTTGACATAGGATTCGAGCCGGGGACGGACGGCCGGGTCGGCCAGCCCGCGGCGTTGGATCTCCCGGGCCAGTTCCCGGGCGAAATGGAAGGTCTCTTCGGACGTGGTCGAATAAAAGCCGTCGGCGACCGCCCGGGTGTCCTTGACCAGGCTTGAGATGTCGATGCGGAACCACTGCTCGATGCTGTTGGTGATCGCCCCGCTGGAAAAGATGAACAGGAGAAGCGTTGGGATGAAGGACAGGGCGGTGAAAAAGATCACCAGCCTGGTCTTGAAATGAGCCCCGGCGACTTTCCGCTTCCGCTCGAGGTAGAGCTTGGCCAGGTACCGGCCGAGGACGAACATGAGGATCAGGGCTAAAAGGAGGACGATGAACTGGAGAGCGGTCAGGAGGATGTTGGTGACCTTGCCCGGGGAGAACTCGGCCGAGCCGCGGATGAAGACGTCGATGATGAAGAAAAGGATGATCAGGAGGAGGATGACCCCGACGACAAGCCGGGTTCCCTTTTTCTGGCGTTGATCCTGGCCGGAGTCCATGGGGTCAGCGACCGTCGGCGTTCGGGGAGGGGGGCTTCTCCTCTTTCAGGAACGACGCCGCGTTTTCCAGGTTGATCCGGACGTCGGTCAGGACGACGCCCGGCCCGCCCAAGGGCCGTCCCGGCCGGCCGTTGAGGCTGAACTCGAATCCCCCGGCGTTGCCCGTCTGGAGGACGATTTCCCGCTCCGCCCGGAGCTCCGCCGTGGTTCCGGCGGCCCGGTTGCTGTTCATGACCACGACTCCGTCTGCGGTCACGTACATCCAGCTTTCGGCGGTGAAGCGGAATTCGAGCCGAAGGCCCGACTCGGCGGCGAGGGGCGGTTCTTCCGCGGCAGGAGTCACCGTCCGGGTTTCGGCGGGGACCGGCTCCGCCTGCGCTTGAAGCGGTTCGGGAGCGCCGGGGCGGAAGAAAATGAAGTAGACCGCGGCCGCGGCCAGTAGGAAGCCGGCGACAGCGAGGTAGACTCTCAAGCTTCGGCTGCGGGAATGTTCGGCTGATTCGAACAGGTCCTCGTCCGGGGTCGGGCTGACTCTTCGGGCAGCGCCCTCGCGTTCCTTGTCCGGCTGTTCCGCCCCGGCCTGCCGTTGCTCGTCATACCTGGCCAGAAAAATCCCCGGGTCGACCCCGATGGTTTGGGCATAGGCTTTGATCACGCCCCTGATGAAAAACCTCTGGGGCATCAGCTCCCACCGGTCGTTTTCGAGGGCGGTGAGAATACGGACTCCGATTTTCGTTTGTTCTGAAATCTCCTTCAGGGAGAGGGATCGGCGTTCGCGTTCTTCACGGAGTTCCTGGCCCAGGGTGCTCATGTGAAGAAATTCTAAGCCACGGCAGGCGGGAAGTCAATGAAACGGAATGCAGGTTAGGAGCGGAAAACGCGCCCGAGGGCGGCCAGGCTGCCCAGGAGCCCGGCCAACCCCCCTCCGGCGATAAGGCCGGCGAACTGGGCCGCGGTCAGCGGCGCGAACCCGATCAGGTCCTGAAGAGCGCCCAGGGATTGCCCGAGATACAGGGGAAAAAGATGGGCGGAGAGGCTGACCAGGGCTGCGGCCGCCGTCCCTCCCGCCGCCCCGAGGATCAGGCCTTCCAGAAGGAAGGGGCTGCGGATGTATCCGTCGGTCGCTCCGACCAAATGGAGGATGTCGATCTCCTCCCGGCGGCCGAGGATGTTGAGCCTGACCGCGCCGGAAACGACGGCGATGGAAACGAGGATGAGGAGCCCCCCGATGAACAGTCCGACCGCGTCGCTCAACCGGCCCAGGGCTCGGACCCTGTCCGCCCAGCGGCGGTTGAACTGGAGGTCCTCGACGCCGGGCAGGGCTCGGAGCTCGTCCATCAACCGGATGACCGGCGCTTCGGCCGCGGCCTGGTCGGCGAGCGTCGCCTCGATCGAGGCGGGAAGGGGATTGCGGCCGAGGTTGTCCAGAATGTCACGAAGGTCGGGGAACTCCCGGACGAACCGCTCGGCGGCTTCTTCCGGGGCCACGGTTTGGACCGAGGCGACCAGGGGCGACAAACGGACCCTCTGCTCGACCGCGGTTCGTTCTTCAGCCGTTGCCCCGTCCTTGAAATAGATGATGACGGCCAGGTCCCGGGATAAAACCCGGGCCTGTTGACGGAGGTTGTTGGAAAGCGACAGGAACAGCCCGGCCATAAGGAAGGAGAGAACAAGGACGGCGAACGACACGGCGTGCCGGGTCTTGGCTCGGGCGAGGTGCCCGAATGCGTCCCGGAATGCCCGCCCGTTCGACCACTTTCTCATGCCGGCTCCCGTTCCCGCAGCCGTCCTTCGCGCAGCGGCAGGACCCGGCCGGCGAATTTGCGGACGATGTCCCGGTCATGGGTGCAGATGACGACGGTCGTGCCCTGACGGTTGATTTCCCGGAACAGGGACATGATCTCGGAAGCAAGGTCCGGGTCGAGGTTTCCGGTCGGCTCGTCGGCCAGGAGGAGGCGGGGATTGTTGACCACCGCCCGGGCGATGGCCACCCGCTGCTGTTCCCCGTAGGAAAGCTCCGAGGGTGTGTTCCAAATCCGGTGATGCAGGCCGACCATCCGCAGGGCGATGAAGACCTTGCGCTTGATGTCCTTTTCCGGAAGGCCGAGGACGCGCAGGGGGACGGCGACATTGTCGAAGACGCGGCGTTCGTGAAGGAGCCGGAAATCCTGAAAGACAACTCCCATGGCCCGGCGGAGGAGGTAGATTTTCGGTCCCGGGATCCGGCGGATTTCCGTCCCCCCGACCAGGATCTGCCCGTCGTTCGGCGCGCATTCGCGGGTCACCAGCCGGAGGATCGTCGACTTGCCCGATCCGCTCGGCCCGGTGATGAAGCACATCTCGCCGGCGGCGATGGAGAAGGAGACGTCCGACAGCGCCCAGGCCGGCTTCTGGTATTGCTTCCAGACATTCCGGAAATCGATCATGACGCTCATTTTACCGCCCGATTCCCGAATCGCATAGAACTTGCGGACTGCAGGATAATTCTTTTTCCAGGCGAAAACAATTCCCCCGGCCTTAGAGGGTGAAGAGATACATCAACCATCCGAACAGAACCGCTCCCCCGGCCATGATCGCGAACATGACCAGGCCGTACTTGAGGCGGCTTTTCTTTTCGTCGCGGCGGAGGAAGGCGAGGACGATCGCCACAAAACCGGCGTACAGGATCATGGACAGGAGGTGGCTGCGGAAGATCATTTCTTGGTCCCCGCAGCGATGTCGTAGGCGTCGAGGGCGACGAGGAAATTGAGCAGGCCCGCCCCGGCGATGTAGGCCGTTCCGAATTCGAATGTCGCCAGCCGCAAATCGCCGATTCCGACCGGGACGAAGCGCGAGAAAAGGTATAGAACACCGTTGCCGATGTCGGCGAAGAAGGCCAGGATGGTCAGGGGGTTTTCCGTTTGGAAGGGATAGATCCGGCCGCCGAGGGCAAGGCCGAGCGCGGTCATGGCCGCCAGGCAGCCGAAGAAAACCGCCCCGCGGACGTACTTTTTCTGGGCGACATGTCCGAGGCCGGGAACCGCCCAACCCAGGACCATCATGCCCACGGCTTTCAACTTCATGGCGGGTGGTATCTTAGCAACCTTTTGCCGGAGACACAAGCCCTCCGATCGGCTACAATGGCCCTATGCCCGAGCTTCCTGAAGTCGAAACGATCGCCGCCGGATTGCGGGC
>JAFGEN010000211.1 GCA_016931595.1 Candidatus Aminicenantota bacterium
GGCCGCCCCGGAAGGGGAAGGCATTCTCAAGCTTCTCGGGATCGCCGCTTCGCCCGAATCGATCGATTACATCGTTGGAAAGACCGCCTTCCAGCTCCATACACTCCAAACCGAACAGCGCCATCCCAAGACGTGGACCCTCGGCCGGACGATCGCGGGCGACACCGAGGCCGGGTTGCGGATGTTGTTCGGCGTGGACGACGACATCGCCGTCAAGCTCGCGGCCATCCTTCGAAACCCGGATGATATCGGCCGCATCCATCTCCTCTCCGAGGCCTTCGAGAAGGCCATTCTCAACAAGCGGACCATCTACGTGTACGGCTGCGGGGCGACGGGACGGCTGGCCAAACAGGTCGAAAGCACGTTCTGGCGGCCGTTCTGGACCCGGCTCAAAAGCGACCCCGGCCTTTGGGCCCGCTGTTCAGGCCGCCTCGACCCGTCCGTCGAGGAGCAGTTGATCGGAGAAATGACCGGAGCGGACCGGGCCCTGATCAGCTCGCTGGAAGGCTTCGAGGACCTCCCCCTCATCGGCCGCCTCCAGCTTCATGACCGCGGGGTCAAGCCGGGAGATGTCGTCGTCTGCGTCACTGAGGGAGGGGAGACATCATCGGTGATCGGGACGATCCTGGCCGCCCTGGACGACGTCAAGGCCCGGCCGGGATTCGACCCGGCCGCAAGCCGGCGGAATCTCTTCTTTATTTATAACAACCCGGACGATAAACTTCGGCCGTTCACCCGGAGCCGGACGGTCCTCGACGAGCCGGGCATCACCAAGATCAACCTGACGACCGGCCCCCAAGCGATCACCGGATCGACCCGGATGCAGGCGACGACGATCGAGACGTTCGTTGTCGGCTGCGCCCTCGAGGCGGCCGTCGAGCGGGTCCTTCGGGCCATGCTCCCGAAAAAGGAGCTGGCCCGGGCGGGGTTTCTCATGGAAACAACCCTGGAGCATCGCCTGGCTTCCTTCGCCCCGGTTCTTGAAGAAATCAAGCGGGCAATCCCGGCCGTCGCCCGTATGACCGACCTCGAGCACTCAGCCTACAAGACGGGCCGCCGCTCAACTTATTTTGCCGGCGAGGGGCTGATCACGGTTTTCATCGACAGCACCGAGCGGAGTCCGACCTTCCGGTTGGCTCCCCTGGACACGATCCGGGCGGCCAAGCGGACATGCTGGATCCAGGTCTGGACGGAAGCCGATCACGCGGCCTCGGCCTGGAGGAAATTCCTTGGGCGGCCGTTTCGGGGATTGGACCCGCTCTTTTATCGCCGGCCGTTCGAAACCGAAATCGAGGATGCGTACCTCAAGGAAAAGGCCCTGAAAAGCCTGGCCCAGGCTGGAGACGACCAAGCCGCCCTCTACGATTTTTCCTTCGGCGGCGAGAACATCAAAAAACGAGCCCTGCGGAAAGGCGACATCGCCGTTCTGGCGCTTTTAGGACCCGAGACGACGCGGTTTCGCGACCCGGCCTCGCCGTTTGCCCGGTTCGCCCGGACGGCTGCCGAAGCAGGAGCGGGCCTCGGCCTGGTTTCCATCACGGACCGGAAGGAAGAAGCGGCGGAGCCGGCGGACAACCGGACGGCCGCCGTCGCCCTGACGGTGTCCTCAGACAACGACCCGATGCGCGTTCTCCAGCAAATGGCCCTGAAGATGGTCCTCAACGCCCATTCCACGGCGGTCATGGCCAAACTGGGCAAAGTCGTGGGCAACACGATGACCAACGTCAGCCCGTCCAACCTCAAGCTGGTGGGGCGGGCGACCTACCTGATCCAGCTCCACGTCAACGACATCCTGGGCCGGCCGGAGTGGGTTCGGAATTTCGGCGCCCGGCGGACGATCTCCTACGAGGAAGCCAACGCCGTCCTCTTCGAATCCATCGCCTTCCTTCTGGATAAGGACCAGGGCGCGGCCCAGTCGGCCGAAGTGGCCCTGTCCATCATTCGAATCCTGGAATCGTTCCGACAAAAAAGAGGGTTATCCCTCGAAGAAACCGCCGTTCTCCTTCAGAAGTCAGGCTTGCCGGGATACCTGGAAAAAGCCTCGTCCCCGCTCGGGTGATGATCTTCGCAAAGGCCTCGTTATTCCGGAGGCTTTTTTCACCTTATCCGACGGGCGGCAGTCCGGTCATCTCGTAACAGGGGCTGATCGCCGGACGCCGCTCCTTGCGGGGAGCGCGTTTCTCGGGAGTCTTCGGCTCGGGGTTTATCTGCGGGTAGACGAACGTCTCCCCCTTGAAATTCTTCATGACCACCTGTTCAGGGGTGATCGACTGGACATATTTGGGCAGGACGGGAATTTTTCCGCCGCCTCCGGGCGCATCGATGCAGTAATACGGGACGGCCAGCCCAGACGTCCAGCCGCGGATGGCTTCCATGACTTCGAGTCCTTTCTGAACCGTCGTCCGGAAGTGGTCCGTGCCGCTGACATAATCGGCCTGGTAGATGTAATACGGCCGGACCCGGGCGGCCAGAAGCTTCTGCATCAGCCGCCGCATGACCAGGGGGTCGTCGTTGACGCCCTTCAAGAGAACGGTCTGGCAGCCGAGGGGGATTCCGGCGTCGGCCAGGAGACTGAGGGCTGCGTTGGCCTCGGGCGTGAGCTCGTCCGGATGGTTGAAATGGACGTTGATATAGAGCGGGTGGTACTTGCGGAGCATGGCCGCAAGCTTGGGCGTGACTCTCTGGGGCAGGAAACAGGGCACCCGCGTTCCGACGCGGAGGATCTCGATGTGGGGAATGGCTCGAAGCCTGGAGAGGACGAACTCGAGCCTTGCATCGCTCAGCATGAACGGGTCGCCCCCGGAAACGATCACGTCCCGGATCTCCTCGTGGGCCCGGATGTAATCGAGGCCCTCCTCGATATACCGGGGGTGGATTTTGGAGGCGTCGCCGACCTTACGCTTACGGGTGCAGAACCGGCAGTACGAGGCGCAACGGTGGGAAACTAGGAAAAGAACCCGGTCCGGGTAGCGGTGGACGATACTCGGCACCGGGGAGTCGTGGTCCTCGGCCAGGGGGTCGGAGACTCCGCTGTTTTCCACAAGCTCGGCCGTGTCGGGAACGACCTGGCGGTAAATCGGGTCCCCCTTGGTCTTGATCAGGCCCGCGTAATAGGGCGTGATCAGGGTTTTGAACTGGCGGGAAACCTTGCGGACTTCGCCGATGTCCAGGTCAAAGGCGCAGGCGACCTGTTCCGCCGTCCGGAGGCTTCCTCTGGCAATCTGTGACCAATCATCCATGGTCCCTTCTCCTTCAGCTCACACGCTTCGTGTAGATGACGCGGCCGTCTCCGGGCCCGTAGAAATCGGGAATCCGGGCGGCTTCGCGATAGTCGAGCCCCAGGTAGAAACGCCTGGTCGGCTCATATTTTTCCGTCGAGGATGTTTCGATGACGATCAGCCGGCCGCTTTCCCGCCGGACGAAGTCTTCCAGCCACAGGACGAGGGCCTTGCCGACCCCCCGGCCCTGGGCCCTGGGGTCGACGGCCATCCAGTAGAGGTCAAACGTTCCCAGGGTGAGAGGCGTCGGGCCGTAGGTCATGTACCCGGCGACGTTCCCGGCTCCATCCTCGGCCACGACGATCCCGTAATCCTTCTGGCCCGGCTTATCGAGATAGATATCGATGAGCTCCTCGGCCACGGCGATCTCGTCCGGCCGGAAAAAGCCGGTCGCTTCGATGAGGCCCAGGACGGCCGGCCGGTCCGCGGGGGTCATGGGGCGGATCATGCGGGTTTACTCCGGTTGATGGCTTTATCGATCAATCGCTTCCAAAACATCTTGTATTCGATGCCGGCGGCGGCCAATCCCCGGGCGTACCCGGCGTTGAGGCTGATATCGGGATTGGGGTTGACTTCGAGGATGAACGGCCGCCCTTTCTTATCCACCCGGAAGTCCACCCGGGCGTAGTCGCGGCAGGAGCAGGCGCAGAAGGCCTTGACCGCGATGTCCTGGAGCTTCTCCCGAACGGCGTCGTCGATCTTGGCCGGGCAGACCGGCGGAGTGGCTTGGAATAAAATATCGTCGGGCAGCCACTTGGCCGCGTAGCCACAGATATTCGGCTGCTCCGCGGGCATGCCGGTGAAGTCAATCTCGCTGACGGGGAGGGCTTCCGGCTTTTCC
Source organism: Candidatus Aminicenantota bacterium (assembly GCA_016931595.1). Classification (GTDB taxonomy): domain Bacteria; phylum Acidobacteriota; class Aminicenantia; order Aminicenantales; family UBA4085; genus JAAZPG01. The sequence goes on from JAFGEN010000211.1 coordinate 4,120, forward strand.
GCGTCGAAGACCGCGACGTTGAATTCCCGCCCCTCGATGTACGCCTCGACCAGGGCCGGCTGGCCGAAGACGTCGTTGATATGGGCAAGCTGCCGGCGGAGCCCCTCCTCGTCGCCGACGACGGATTCGGGTCCGATGCCCAGGCTGGCGTCCTCGGTGTTCGGCTTGACGATCAAGGGGAAAGGCAGGTCGATGGGTCGGTCGGGTGATTCGACCAGCACGGCCGGGGCGGTCGGAAGACCGGATGACTTCAGGACAGCCTTGGTCTTGAACTTGTTGAGGCAAAGAGCCAGGGTCCGCGAATCGTTCCCGGTAAAGGGCACGGCGAGGAGCTCCAGGGCCGCGGCCACGTTGGCCTCGAGCTGCGGCCGGCCCAGGAAGGCCTCGCACAGGTTGATGAGAACATCGGCGTTGAGCGTCTTGACCCGCTGGGAGAAATGCATGAAGCTTTTCTGGAGAGGGATGACGAACGTCGAGTAGCCCAGCTCGGTGACGGCGTTGAGGACTTCCTTGGCCGTCTGCTCGACGGATTCCTCCGAGGCCTGTTCGACCTTGTTGGCCGTGAGCGGGTCGTAGGCGTTGAAGGCGATGCCCACGAGAACGTTCTTCGCCCCCCGGGCGCTCATGACCGGCCTCCCCGCCCGGCGATCCCCCAGCGGAGGGCGGCTTCGTCCGCGACCCGAAGGAGGAGCTCCTCGTAGGAATAGCCGGCCGTTCGGGCGGCCTTGGGCAGACAGGAATTGTCCTCGGGATTCGGCAGCACCCCGGGCAACGGGTTGACTTCGAGGATGTTCGCCCGGCCGTTTTCGTCCAGGCGGACATCGATCCGGCACCAATCGCGGATCCTGAGAATCCGGCAGGTCTCGGCCGTGACGGCTTCGATCTCCGCCCGCAGATCCTCCGGGACCGCCGCCGGGCATTTGAAGATCTCCAGGGGATTTTCGGGCGTGTCCCAAATCCACTTGGCTTCGTAGGAATAGACAGGATGGGCCCCGGGCGGGAGCAGCGAATGGTCGATCTCGACGACCGGCAGGATTTCGCGGGACGGGCCGTTCCCCAGCATCCCGACGGTAAATTCCCTCCCCGAGAGGAACCGTTCGACGATGACGGGCTGCTTGTAGAGTCCGGTCACCTCCCGGACACGCTCCGAAAGCTCCGCCGCCGAGGCGACATAGGCGTTGTTCTTGATGCCCTTGCTCGAGCCCTCGAACAGCGGCTTGACGATCGCCGGGAGGACAACACCCGGAGGAATCTCTTCCCCGGGCTCAATGATCCAAAAGGCCGGGTTCGGGACGCCGTGATACGAGAGAATTTCCTTGGCTCGGGATTTGTCGAGGCAAAGGCTCAAGGTCAATGGATCCGACCCCGTGTACGGCAGACCGAGGATTTCGCAGAGCGTCGGGATATGGGCTTCGCGGTTGGGGCCGAAGAGACGCTCCGACATGTTGAAGACCAGGTCGGGGCGAAGGGCCCGAAGCCGCGGATAGGCGTCCTCGTCGGATTCAATCGGGACGACTTCATGGCGGGACCGCAAGGCCCGGGCCACGGCCTCGATCGTTTCGTCCGAATCGCACTCGGCGAGGGCATCAAGAGGTGGAGGTTCCGCGTCGTCGACGACGGCCGTCTCTTCGACGCGGCGACGCAGAGAGGCGGCCATTCCGGCCTTTGAAGTGAAGAGCAGTGCGATTTTCATCGTTACTCTTCGGCTCCGCGCCTCAGGTTGAAATAACTTCCCTGCGTCGTAATCATCTGCTTCTTTCTGGACTTCACGTTTAGTTATAGAACATTTAATGGAAATGTCAAGAGAATTTGTCAAGAATAATACAAATTGTTTGATTAAGCCTTTCGGAAACCCCCTATTCCTTGTGCTGTCAAAATCCCGGACATGTCACCCCCCAACTCGCTGTCATTTTGAAGATGCGCGGGGGTCATGGAAGCGGAGAGAACGATTCGATCAGCGCATGAATTCGCTGTAGAGATAGGAAGCCCGGGGGTCGAGGCGGCGGCGGGCGGCCCGTTCCTCGATGGATCGAAGGGGAGATCGATAATCGCTCGGCGGCGTTCGGAACAAAAGATATGCGCCGGACTCGAGGAGGTCCACGCAGGCAGCTTCCGAAAACGCGCGGTCCAGATGAACGACCAAGCCGCCGCCCGCGGCCGCCGCCGTTTCGGCCAGGGACATCAAACCGGCTGCGAGTTCGCTTTCTTCCTCGGGCGAAGGGTTAACATGAATCCAGGCGCCCCGGCGGGCCAATTCCTGGAAGCCGGGATCAATCGGCCCGTGATGGTAATATCCAAGCCGGCTCCCCGCGCTTCGCGCCTCTTCGGCCAGGACGACGAGGTCCGTCGTTCTGCGGGCGGCGGCTTTATTGGACAGGAACAGGACCACGCCGTCCCGGACCGCAGCGCGGAGAGCGTTCATCGAGAAAGCGGACTCCGCCGACTCTTCCAACGAACCGTAATGAAAATGGGCCACGGTTCCGCCGACTTTCCGGGCGGCCTTGTTCAGGATGAAGAGGTCGTCCGGCGACCGGCCGGTTTTATCCGAGGTGAAAAGATCCGCACCGGCGGCGGCCAGCCGTTCCAGCTCGAGGACGGACAAGGTCCCGCCGTCGATCAGCCGGAGGCGAACTCCCCGCCGCCGGCAGGCCCGGACCTCGTCCAGGACGGCATGGAATTCGGCCTGGTCGTCGCGAAGGACAAGGTTCGAGTCGGCCGGATGGAAGGACGAGTCGTACATGCTCATTTTACCGGGTTTGAAGTTTACCCTCGCCCTGAAGGGCTGTCAAGAATTCCCGCCGCTATTTGAATCCCCCCTCCTTATTCTTATATAGTAAGCGAGGGCATGAAATCCATGAAAAGCGCGGTCCTGTTCTCCGGCGGGCTGGATTCGACGACCGCCTTGTACTGGGCCTTGAGCCGAAGCCGGAAAGTCCAAGCCCTCACCTTCGATTACGGGCAACGACACCGCGTGGAAATTCGGGCCGCCCGGGCGATCGCCCGGCGCCTCGGCGTTCGCCACACGATCCTGAAGATCGACTTGATCCGAATCGGTGGGTCCGCTTTGACAGACCCGAATATCGCCGTGCCGAAATTTCGCCGAGTCCCCCGCCTGCACGGATCATCCGCCCCGCCGCCGACGTACGTCCCCTTCAGAAACGGGATTTTCCTCTCACTGGCCGCCGCCTGGGCCGAGACGCAGGGTGTCCGGGAACTCGTCTGCGGGTTCAATATCGTCGACTCGCCGGAATACCCCGACACGCGGCCGGCTTTTGTCAGGGCCATGGAGCGGGCGATCCGAGCGGGAACGTCGGCGGCGTTCGGCCGAACCGGGTTGAAAATCAGGGCTCCTTTTCTCAACCTGAAGAAGTCGGATATCATCGGCATCGGGCTGGCTCTGGGAGCCGATTACTCCCGTTCGATCACTTGCTACGCGGGAAACGAAAAGCCGTGCGGCGCCTGCTCGGCCTGCCTCCTTCGGGCCCGGGCCTTCAAGGAAGTCGGCACGGCCGACCCGCTGATCACCCGTTTGGAAAGGAGAGGATCGAAATGAGCTGGATGTTGAAAGTCCGCGACCGCTTTTCAGCCGCCCATTTCCTCCGCGAGTACAAGGGGAAATGCGAGAACATCCACGGCCACACCTTCCAGGTCGAAGTCGAAATCCACATTGCCGAGCTCGATTCGGCCGGGTTGGGGATCGACTTCACCATCATCAAGGATAAACTGGCTGAAATCCTTCCGGACCACGGCCTTCTCAACGACATCTACCCGTTCAATCCCTCGGCCGAAAACCTCGCCCGCCGCTTCTTCGAGGACCTCAAGCCCTTCTTTCCGGTCCGGGCGGTCACCGTCTGGGAATCCGAGGATGCCTCCGCAACCTATACTGAGGATCGCTGAAATCTTCGCCGGGGTCCAGGGTGAAGGCCTTCGCCTGGGCCGGCCGACGATTTTCATCCGCCTGTCCGGCTGCAACCTTCGCTGCCCGTTCTGCGACACAAAGAACGCCTGGCAAGGCGGCCGTCCGATGTCCGTCGCCGCGATCGGGACCCGGGTCAAAAGCCTGAGAGGACGCCGGCCGGGCGATTGGATCTGCCTGACCGGAGGCGAGCCTCTCGATCAGGACATCGGGCCGCTTGTCGAACGGCTGCACCGCAGCGGCTTCCGCATTCAGGTCGAAACCAACGGCACGATCCCGTCGGACGCGGCGATCGATTGGGTGACGGTCTCGCCCAAGCCGCCCGGATATGAGGTTGCCCCGATATTCCGCGAGACGGCCCGCGAGGTCAAGCTTGTCGTTTCCCGGGAACTGACCCCGTCCGTCATCCGCCGCATCCGAAGCGGATTTCCTGCTGCAGTGCCGATCTTCCTTCAACCCGAATCAAACCGCCCGAAAAGCCGGCTTCGGGCGGTCCGTCTTTTCAATCGGACGGTCCGTGAAGGACTTTCGGATATCCGCCTGGGCATTCAACTGCATAAGGTTTACGGCTTGCCTTAACCTGGATGGTTCTCTTCCAAATTGTGTGCGTAGAGACAAGAGAGCCTCTTGGATTAATCGAAAAAATCTGCAGAGTCAATCCATTCTCGGGTCAAATCCGTTACCCGACGTCGGGCCGGCATTTGAGGAAATGATAATAGCCGGACCGGGCCAGGTAGACGCCGGCCAGGATGATAACGCCCCCGATGATTTTACGCGCGCCCAGGGTCTCGCCGAGAAAAAGAGAAGCGAAGACGGCTGTGACAAACGGAGTCAGGTTGCTGTAAATCGCCGTCCGGGCGTTTCCGACTCTCTGGACCGAGGAATACCAGACCAGATATCCCAGGACGAGGCTGAAGACGGCCGAAAAGGCCAGCCCGCCCCAAGCGCCCCAGGAAACGCGGCTCCAAGGGATTGCGACAATTTCGCCGAGACTGAACGGGAGGTAGGTCATCGCCCCGAAGAAGACCGTGATCGTGGTGAATTTCAGGGGCGAAAGGCGGTCCAGGAATCCCTTGGAAAAGACCGTGTACAGGGACCAGAGGACCGTCCCGGAAAGGATCATCAGGTCTCCCTTGGCCCCCCGGCTGGAAAAGCGCAGGCCTTCTCCGGACGCGATCACCAGGTAGAGCCCGGCCAGTGAAACCAGAATCCCCATCCAGGCCGCCCAATGGATTTTTTCGACTCGGAACAGCACCCCGAGAAGGGCCAC
>JAFGEN010000020.1 GCA_016931595.1 Candidatus Aminicenantota bacterium
CCCCTTCTGGACTGGGATGGGAATCCGTCCGTTCTCGACCGCCTCCCCGAACTCCAAAACCATGTGACCTGGGCGGCCCTTCCATCCCCGCCGCATCATCTGCCCCAGACCCCGGAGAACCTGGCCGAGATCCGCCGCCGGGCCGAGCGGCTTCACCGGGAGACGGATTATGCCGTCATGGCCGCTTTCGGGGGCAATCTCCTGGAATGGGGACAGTTTCTCTGCCGGATGGACCAGTTCTTCATCGACTTGGCCGCAGACCGTCCGAAGGCCCTGGCCTTGCTCGACAAGCTGGTCGAATCGCACCTGGCCGGTCTCGCCCGCTTCCTTCCGGCCGTCGACGGCGTCGTCGACATCATCCAGATGGGCGACGACCTGGGAACGCAGACCGCGCTGGAAATCTCGCCCCGGATGTATCGGGAAGTCTTCAAGCCCCGGCAAAAAGCCCTCTTTGATTACATCAAGAAAAATTCCGGGTTGAAGATCTTTCTCCATTCCTGCGGGGCGATTTCCGACGTCCTTCCCGATTTGATCGAGATCGGCGTCGACATCATCAATCCTGTCCAGACCAGCGCCGCCGGGATGGACCCGGCCCGGCTGAAGCGGGATTTCGGGAAAGACATCACGTTCTGGGGCGGCGGCTGCGACACCCAGCGCGTTCTGCCGCTGGGTACGCCGGAAGAGATCGCCGACCACATCAGAGAGCGAATCGAGATTCTTGCCCCGGGCGGCGGGTTCGTCTTCACCCAGGTCCACAACATCATGCCCCACGTGCCGCCCCGGAACGTCGCGGCCATGGTCGAGACGGTGCGGAAATACCGCTAAATGGAATTCAGTCCCGGTAGATCTCGCTCCGGTGGCCGATCTTGACCACTTCGACGGTACGTGCGGCGTCGTCGACCCGATAGACGACTCGGTAATCTCCCTGGCGGATTCGATAGACGTTTCGGGAAGACAGCTTCCGGCTTCCGCCTGGTCTCGGATCGTCGGCTAATCCCTGAATTCGTTGAATGATTTTCCCGAGGTCGCGCTTCGGGATGCCTCCGGCGAGCTCCGCGGCTGCCGATTTCTTGATGAGGAGTTTATAGCTTTCCATCGCGGCGGAGCTTCTTCAAAACGTCTTCGAAGCCGATGGCTGGCTCGGCCGCCCGGTCGGCAACGGCCGCCAGGTCGAGGGCATCCTCGCGAAGCGCATCGCGGACGGCGTCGTTGACCAGGTCGGAAACGGAATACTCCGTCTCGGCCGATTTCACTTTTAGGGCATGGTGAAAATCGGATTGAAGATAGACCGTGACTCGCTTGCTCGATTTATCCATGAAAAAGCTCCCTTGACGGGGAAAATATAACGCTAAAACGTTAAAACGTCAAGAAGAAACATAAGCTCATTCGAACCGATAACACTTCAGGACCCGGAAGCCCTCCTCGGTCTCGACGATGGCGTACATCCGGTCTTTCCGGACCTGGGAGAGCCGGAAGGGGATGATGACCTGCTTGAGATAGACTCCCTCCGGAGAGAAGACATCGTAGAGATAGGGCTCGTTCTTCGCTTTTTCATCTTTCTCGTCGGGTTCGTTCCGGAACAGCCGGAACCAGGCGTTTCCGGCATCGTCGAAGAAGAAATCCTGGACGAAGGCCGGCAGGTGTTCGCTCAACGTCGTCGCCTTTTGTCCCGCGAGATCGAGCTTGGCGAAGGATTTGGATTTCAGCGGTTTGAATTCCCGGTTGAAACGAAAGAGCGGCTTGCCTTCGGCGTCGTATACGCCGATCTCGTAGGTCCCGTTATAGCCGGCCCAGATGCGGCCGTTCGGATCGACGCCCCAGCCGGTCATCGGCGAGTTGGGGGAGCCGGCCGAGACCACGCTGTCTCCACGGCGCAACATCAGTGTCACCTCGGCCTGAAAAGGCCCGATCCGGACCGGGTTTTTCCCGTCCTTCTCGCTGCGGACGAGGGAGAACGTATTCTGAATCTTGGTGAATTCCGACGTCAGCTCGGTATCGCCCCGGCCGGTCTCCTCGAGAAAGAGACGGCCGGACTTGTCGACCCGGATCTCTGAGCTGAATTTCTCCATTCGGTAGCTCGAAATATAATTCCCTTCCCGGTCGAACCGGCTGACCCGCATATTCCGGGAATCGGCCAGAAAGATGTTGCCGGCGGCGTCGACATCGAACCAGGCGGGCGTGTCCAAATCCCCCGGCCCCTGGCCCTTGCGGCCGATCTGTCGGACGAATTTTCCATTCTCGTCGACGACCTTGATGCAGGTGTCGCCCCAGTCCAGGATGAAGACCGTCCCGTCGGCTGCGACCCTGACCTGGAACGGTTGATTGAGGACGATTCCCGATGCGTCGTTTTCCTCGCCGGCCGACCAGATCTCAGTCAGCTTGGGAGTGACGACGCCGCTTTTCGGCTTTTCCGGGTTTGCGACCAGGCGGGCCGAGGAGGCGTTTTTATATTGCGCGGAATCAAACGCCGCGGCGAGGCCGGCGGCGAAAACGGTTGCGATGAAGGCGGACGCGGCGAATAAGAATTTTTGATGAGCGGTCACTCTTGTTCTCCTTTGAAACGAGGCCTCTGGTGGAATCCCCGATCGTTCTCCATCGACGCTTCCACTCTGTATCATACGCCGGAATCCATGGTTTTCGATGCAATGAATCCTTAAAAATATTTTCATTATTTCCAGCTCCCTTTCCTCTTGAGAACAGCCCGGCTTGTCCGGCATGCTTGGCCTCGGTTATGATGTCCCCGGAATGACCAGCCGCGAACTTGTCCGGGGGATGATCGCCGGCCGGGCCGGCTATCCCCACTCACGATACTCCGTCCACGAACCGTTATAATCCGTACAGGGGAGGACGCGAATGAAGATCCTTCTGTTCCTTGAAGAGGCCGCCGTTTTGGAGGAGACGATTTCCTTGTGCTATCTCGCCTTGGCCGAACGCGCCGCCGAGACCGCCCTGCGCCGGGAATTCGAACGCTTGGCCGAGGAGGAGAACAACCACGCCCTGGTCATCCGGACGGGCAAGAACTATGTCCGGAAAGAGCCGGACCTCTTCGGCGATGCGATGATCGATATGACCGAACTTCAAGCGGGATTGAAGCTCGTCCGAGCCGTTCTTGAAACAATTCGGGCCGGGACGTCGGCTTTCCCCGACTCGGTCAGGCGGATGCGGGATATCGAAAGCCGTTTTGAGAAGTTGCATATGGCCACGGTGATGCCGGTCCGGGATGAATCGCTCCGCGAACTGTTCCGTCAACTGGCCCGGGATGATCGAGACCACGGCCTCGTCTTGGACCGTATCCTGGCCGAGGCGGCGCCGCGGTGAAATCCGGTCCGGCGGCCGGGGCCGTTCCCTGCCTAATCGTAGACCGGCACGCGCCGGATCCGCGGGTCGGTGAAGATGTCCTCCGCGTCGACGCTCGTCGAGCTGAATTCGCTCACGACCGCCCCATCGCTTCCCGCTTGAAACCAGTGCCTGATCTCCGGTGGGATGGTGACCTGGTCTCCGGGGCGCAGAACCACCTCGCGGGCCGCGGTGAAATTCGCCTTGTCTTCGGCTCGGATCTTGGCCATGGATTCAGGCGTTGATTCTCCGGGGATATGAAGATAGATCGTCCCGAACCGGCAGCGGAACGTCTCCTGCTTTCCCGGATTGTCCGGGCCGAGGGGCGGATGGATGTGTTCGGGGCAGGTCTGTCCCGGGAACAAGACGAGCTCCTTGGCGCAGTATCGGCCGTTGTTGACGTAAGTGACGATTTCCAGCCCGTAACGGTCGAGGCGGCCCAGGCCGAAATCGGCCACTTCCATCCCGTCTTCCTCGGCCGGCGTCAGGACAATGCCCGCTTTTTTCAGCATGGCGGCGGCCCGGTGTCTGGCCCGGGCGGCGTCTTCTCGATGCATGTCTTACCCCCTAAATATTTTCTCTCTCGTCGGTTTTCATGATTTGGAGAATTTCATACCGCCGCGGCGCGGACGGCTGGGCGCCCATCCGGGTGACGGAAACGGCCGCTGCGGCCGCGGCGAAACGGACGGCGTCAAGGAGATGGCGTTTTTCGGCCAGGGCCGCGGCCAGGGCTCCGTTGAACACATCGCCGGCGGCTGTGGTGTCCACGGCTCTGACCTTGAAAGCGGGAACGGCGATTTCCATCCCCGGGGCGGCGATCAAGACGCCTTTTGGACCGAGGGTGATGAGGACGGCCGGACCCGAACTTCGGCGACCGGAGGCGCGGGCAGTCATTTTATTCAGGAGAATGCGGGCCGCCTTCCGGATTCCGTCCCGTCCGCTCAATCCGACGCCTGAAAGCCTGGCCGCTTCATCGGCGTTGGGCGTCAGGATGTCGACGAGGGCAAGAAGGCCGGGCGGCAAAAGAGAATCCGGAGCGGGAGCCGGGTTCAGGATGACCGGGACTCCGGCCCGGGCGGCCGTCCGCGCCGCTTCGACGACGGTATCGAGGGGGCTTTCGAGCTGGAGAAGGAGTCCTTCGGCCCCCCTGATTTCTCCCGCCGCCCGGCGGATGTCCGCGGGGGAAAGGTCCAGGTTGGCTCCCGAAGCGACGGCGATGCTGTTTTCTCCCCGCCGGTCGACGACGATCAGGGCGACGCCGGTGGGTTGAGCCCGCGAGATCCGGATGTGCTTTGTCTCGATCCCGTCGTCCTTGAAACCCGAGATCGCCCCGGTTCCGAACCGGTCGTTTCCCACTCGGGCGATGAAAGCCACCCGTCCTCCCGCCCGGGCGGCGGCTACGGCCTGGTTGGCCCCTTTACCTCCGGAAGCGACCCGGAATTCGCCCCCGAGCACCGTTTCTCCGGGTCGGGGGAGGCGGCCGGTTTTAACGACCAGGTCGGCGTTGACGCTTCCGACGACAACGATCCGCGGCCCCTTCTGCCTCCGAGTCATGGGAGCATTTTACTCCAATCGGTCCGGGAGGAAAAGAGAAAATGCGCTTGAAAACGCGCTTGACGATTTCCTTTGAATATCGTATGATGAGCGCCCTTCCCGTGGGGCTGTAGCTCAGTTGGGAGAGCGCTTGAATGGCATTCAAGAGGTCGCCAGTTCGATCCTGGTCAGCTCCACTCTTCCCCGCCGTCGCCGGTTTTTTTTGACATGATTTGCGAACTCGGCTGAAATCATGAAACGACAACCTGTATATTTGGGGGGCGCATGAAAATCAAAACGGCGATTTGCCTGCCCTTTGTTCTTTGCCTTACGACCGGCCGTTTGGCCCTTCCTCAACTCAAACCCGATGAGATCGCCCAGCGCGAATCCTGGGAACAATTTCTGCTTTCGGCCGATATCATCAAGGCCGATGCCCTCGGCGAAGGGGTGACCAAACCGTTGAAAATGACCCTCCGCAAAGGAGAGGTCGAGCACTTTGCCGTTTGGAAAAACTTATCGGCCGGTCTTCCCAACGGGGAGAGGGACGACTGGAGGTATGAAATCGCCGCCTACCGTCTGGACAAGCTTCTCGGGCTCCAGATGGTGCCGGTCGCCGTCGAGCGAACCTATAAAAGAAAAAAGGGAATGCTCTCATTGTGGATGGAGAGCAAGACGAATATGCTCAAAATGGCCCAAAGCGGAGAATCGTTTCCTCCGGCCGCCCTCGCTCACTCGGACAAGATGAAATTCATCACCCGCCTTTGGGACAGTCTGATCGCAAATGAAGATCGGACGCTGCAGAATATCATGGTGACCGAAGACTGGCGGGTGATCCTGATCGATCACTCCCGGGCGTTCCGCGCCTCCGAGATGTTTACCAAGAATTTGATCTTCGGGATGAATGGCCTCCAGAAGCTTCCGGACGGGCGGGGCCTGCTTTTTAAACCGGTGCCCCGCGCCTTGGTCGAAAAGATCAGGGCCTTGGACGCCGCATCCATTATGGCCGCGGTCGGTCCCTACCTGACACGAGCCGAAATCGAAGCCATCCTTGCCCGAAAAAGGCTGATCCTGGACGAACTCGAGAAGTTGATCGCCCAAGACGGCGAAGCGAAAGTGCTGTATGACTGACCTCCAAATGGGTTGAGGCCCTGCTTCATGTGCCCCAGCGCCCGGTGTCGGGCGGCTTCTCCCGGCCGCAAGGCCGGATTCTCTTTTTCCCTCGGGTCGAGACCACGGTCGTAGATCTCGAGCGGCGGGAAAGCCGGCGGCGGGGCAATGAAGAATTCGAGCTGTTCCGGCCGAAACGGAAGGTTGAGGATGAGGCGGAGCGTTTCGTCCGTGTAATGGATGCAGGAATCATGGAGGGCGATGATATTGGCCCGCTCGGCCTTCTCCACCTGGGTCGGCTGGATATTGTCCTCGTTATCCATGCGGTATTCGCCGAAACTCTTGGCCAGCCCTAATTCGGCGCTGACGAAGCCGCCGCCGGTCAGGGCCTCGGTGGCGTATCCTGCGGCCCGGAGTTATTCGTCCAGGAGGAATGATCCGGCCGGGAAAACCGCCTGTTTTCCGTCGGCCCCGCCCGTACTGAAGGGGCTTTCAACGACCTTGTTTTCTGTCAGATGGTCGATGAAATGGATGAAGAGGGGACGATCGGGTATTTTAGGCCGGCAGGCCGGCCCCAGGATCAGAGCGGCCGGCAGGAGAATGGGGAGCGCTCTCCGTAAGCGACCGGCGTCGCGGTGGTTCATCCGGAAAAATCATAGCACATTTGCCCGGTTTATTCGGCGGATACGCCCTGGGCTTTTAAATCCTCTTCGACCGTTCCGTCCGTGCCGAGAAGTCCGACGCAGTCGGGGTGGAGGGGCATGATGCCGAAAAATTCCCGGCCCTCTTCGTCCCGGAGAATCCCGAGCGGGAAGAGCCGGCAGACCTGCGGCCGGGCCGGATGAACCCGGCATCCGAAGGGCCCCAGGAAGCCGCAGTCGCCGTTTTTTCCGACCTTCACTTCCCCGGATTCCGGATCGAGGTACTCCCGAGTGAAGACCTCGTCTGTGATTCGGAAAAATTCAGCCAATCGCGCCCGTTCGGCGGGGGAGAGGGAGAGACGCTTGTTGTTGCAGCAGGCGCCGCACCGCTGGCATTTGAACGAATACGGGCTTTCGAGGGTCAGTCGGAAGGAGAGAGAGGCGTCGTTTTCGAACATGGTGTCAACCTGGATTTCATCCGATGATGCGCAAAGACTTTGGGACGGCCGCGATTTCCAAGCTCGTGAATTTCGCCCGGCCGTCGGCGGTTCCGAGAATTTCCCCGTCGGCTTGGATTTCCAGGGGAAAATCGGAGTGGAGGCGCCAGGAGGCGGCTTTTTGGAATTCCACCTGGCGGAAGCGGCCGTGCCGGCCCTTTCCGGCCAGGCGGTAGATTTCGGCCAAGCGGATGAAGGGGCAAGGTTTGATCAGGCACAGGTCGAGGAGCCCGTCGTCGGTTCGAGCTTTCGGGGCGAACAGGCGTCCTGTCGCCCAGTATCGGATGTTGGAGAAGACCGCAGCGAGAAATTTGCCGGAGACCGTCTTTCCCCCGCCCTCGATCTCCAGGCGAAGCGGCACTTCTCCGGACCAATATGCCGCTCGAATCGCTAAAAAGCCGGCTGCCCACTGAAAACGGGCGGTTTTCCGGCGGCGTTCGGCCATCCGGGCGACCCGACGGTTGACGGCGGCCCCCAGGCCGGCGTTAGCCTGGCCGAGGAAGCAGCCGATGACTTCGCCGTCCGCCCGTACGACGCCCAGGTCGATCGTCCGGGTCCGGCCTTCCTTGATGGCTTGGACGGCTTTGTCCATCCGGTCCAGGCCGAATTCGCGGGGGACGTCGTTGCTCGACCCGAGCGGAATCATGCCCAAGGTCGCCTTGACCCTGCCGGCGAGCATTTCCCCGGCGATGAGGGAATAGGTCGAATCGCCTCCCGCACCGACGATCAGAGAGTGGAATCGTCCGGCGTCACGGGCCACCCGGCGGAGGTGCCCCAGGCTCTGGGTTACGACGAACGAATATTTCAATCCCGCCCGACGGAGGGCTTCCTCGATGTCGGCCTGTTTGCGGGCGGCCCGGCCCTGGTTGGAGGAGGGATTAAAGAGGACGAGCATCTCTTCCATGAGTCGCATTCCTTTCGCTCCGCCCGGAGGTCATTTCGGCGGCCCGGGCTGAAAGAACAGCGTGCACGCGGCCGAGGTCTTGCGGGACCAGGGAGAAGAGCGGCAGCCAGAGGAAGACATTGATGATCCAGAAAAGGAGGGCTCCGGTCATGGCCGGCCGGAGGCCTAAGTTCGAAGCCAGATAGGAGGCGACGAGGGGGCCCAAAGCATTCCCAGCCATGTCCATGACTGCGGCGAAGGAGATCATGGCTCCCCGGTGCTCGGGAAGGTTGACGTCGGTCAGCGTTCCGTACCAGTTCGGATTGACCCCTTGATTGACAAACATGGCCGCGGCGATCCAAAGGACGAGGACGGCGACGCCGGGGGAGGCGAAGGCTTCGGCGATCCCGGCGCCCGAAGGGACCAGGGCCCGGGAGAGAAGAAATGGGACGAGACAGACGGCCGGAAGGGCGTTGCAGAGAAGGGCCGTCCGAATCTTTCCCCGGCTGTCGCGCCGGAACCAGGCATCTCCCAGGCGGCCGAATACGACCGCCCCGGCCGCCCCGGCGATGAAGACCAGGACGATCGCCGCGTTGACCGCGGCCGCCTCCATGTTGTGGATGTCCTTCATGTATTTGAAGATGAGGAACAGGACGATCGCCCCGGGGATGACATCGACGAAATTGAAGATCAGCCAGAAGTTGCTTCCCGCGGCCCGGAGGGCGGCCAGGTCCTTCCGCGTCCAGCGGAAACGATATTCGGCGCCGGCGAGGATGGCTTCCCGAAGCTCCGGTTCCCGCGATCCCCGGGCCGGCTCCCGGAGAAAGATGAGGGTTCCGGCAAGGAGCAGATTGACCGCCCCGATTAAACCGTAAGCGGCTCGCCAATCGTTCCCGAGGCCTCCGCCGGCGAGGAATCCGGTCATCCGGCCGGCCAGCATGGCCACGGACAGGAAGCCGAAGGCCGTCGCCCGCCGCCCGGCCGCGGCCAAGTCCGAGGCCAGGGCGAACACGGCCGGGACGATCAGCCCGATTCCCAGGCCGGCGGCCGACCGGGCCAGGAAAAAGAGCGCATACCCGGTCCTTCCATGGGGGATGAAGACGGTCAGGACTCCGACCAGACCGTATGTCAATGAACCGGCCAGGCAGAGGCGGAGCCGCGACCGGCGTCCTGCGAGCAGTCCCGCGGCGATTGTCGCGGCCGCCGAGAGGAAGGTGAAAGCGAATGTCACCCAGCCGAGGGGGACCAGGTCCGAAGTTTGCCCGAAAAAGTCGGAAAGGAGGGGATTGAGGAGGGGGCTTTGAAGGGACTGGTCGGCGAAATTGAAGATCAGGAGGAGGGCCAGGACGGCCCAGAGCATACCCGCGGCCGAGGGTCTTTTCTTGAAGGGGCGGACTTCCATCGTTCTTCTCTGCGGCCGTTCACTATAGCCGAAAGCCGCCGGAATGAAAAGGGGGAAACGGAGGTC
>JAFGEN010000212.1 GCA_016931595.1 Candidatus Aminicenantota bacterium
CCGGGTTTGGGACGGCGGCGGTGTTGGCCGCCCTCTTTGCAGCCGGCACGGCCGCGGCCGCGGCGACGACGGTTGAAATCCGGTTCGGGTTCGGCGGCTGGACGCTCGAACCGCTCCGTTCGACGATCGAAACCCGGTCCGAGGAGATGATCCGGGACGAATTCTTCAAGCTTCTCAACTCCGTTCTTCCATCCTGGGTTCTGACGCCCGTCCGAACCGAGATCGACTCGACTTCCTCCGGACGCTCGTTTCATGCGGAGGTCTGGATTCCCCTGGGGCCGGGCCGGTTCGCCCTCGGCTTCCGGGGCGATTTCTTCGATTTCCGCATCCCGTTCAACGCCTCGGCCTTCGAAAGCATCCAGGTCGTCGGCTGGCCGCTGGCCGAGCTATCGGCCCAAGGCGCGGGAACTGTGACCCTGAAAGGCCTCGGGATTTCGCTCCTCGGACGGTGGGCGGCGGTCGAACGCCGAAGATTCGGCCTGGCCCTCCGGGCCGGCGTCGCTGCGTTTCCCTTCCGCGGACGGATCGAGATGGACCAAACCCTCCTGGCAGAAACGCTCCTGGGCGACGTCCGGCTTTCCGGACGCCTGGATGAAACGATCGCCGAGATCCGCACGGAAAGCGGCGACATGCCCTCCTGGATGTTCGCCCCGGTCGCCGGTCTTGAAATAGCCTGGCGCCTCGATTCCCGCCTGAGCCTGTTCGGCTGCGCCTCGGTCTCCCACGGGACGTTCTATTCGGCCGGGATCTCGGTTTCATTATGATTCGAAAGGAGAGAACACCGTGAAAAAATCAATCCTGTTCGCCGCCGCGGGCCTCCTGTTGACGGCCTCGTGCGCCACCGTGTACCGTTCTCCCCAATTCCACCAAATGCGGCCGCAGCACCGCCTGGTCGCCCTGCTTCCCTTCGACGTCTCGATTTCATCGACCCGGCTTCCCAAGGGAATGACGATCGAAATGCTCAAGGAAATGGAGAAGGACGAGGGGTACGGAACCCAGGCTCTCTTCTACGCCCGTTTTTTAAGAAGGAGCTCCGATTTTGCCGTCTCCTTCCAAGATGTCGATAAAACCAACGCCCTCCTGGCCCAAAACAACATCGAGTTCGCCGCTCTGCGGACAGTCACGAAAGAGGAGCTGGCCCGGATTCTCGGAGTCGATGCCGTGATCAGCGGCAAGATTCAAAGGGAAAAACCGATGTCGGAGGCCGCTGCGATCGCCCTCGGAGTCCTCGTCGGGTTCTGGGGATCGACCAACAAGGTCAATGTCGACCTCACGATCCACGACGGCGCGAGCGGAGAGCTGTTTTGGAAATATTCCCACGAATTGTCCGGCGGACTCGGCAGCTCGTCCGAACAGCTGGTCAAGGCATTCACCCGGAAAATCGCCCGGAACTTTCCTTACCTGGTGAGGCGTTAAAGCGAGCCGGAGCCCGAAGGCCTCGTGCGGACAATCGCCTGGAGATAGACCTCTCCCTCGAGGACAAGGCGGTTGAGAGAGACTTCGGCTTCGATCGGTTCGCCGTCCAGCCGCCGGTGGCGCCAGGAAAAGCGCTGCGGCTCCCCGGCCGCCGCCGCTTCGATCAAAGCCCGGGCTTTTTCCCTCGAATCCAGTCCGTCGGGCTGAACGGCCGGGGAGAATTCCCAGGGCGGCCGGCCGATGAATTGTTCTTTTCCGGAACAACCGAACATCCGGAGCGAACGGTCATTGCAATCCACGAAGAGGCCCTCCCGCATCAACAGGATGGCGTCGTCGGCGGACTCGAACAACGTCCGGTATTTGGCTTCATCCTCCCGGAGCTTGTCTTCCATCCGCTTTCGGGCGGTGATGTCGGACGTCACCGTCGCGAACTGCTGTTGGCCCAGGACGATGGCCGAAACGCTGAAGTGACGGCTCATCGGGGCATAAAACGTCTTAAAATGCACCGGTCGGCGGGTTTCCAGGACCGTCGCGTATGTCTCCAAGTACGGCGGGGGCGAGGCCTGATAAACGTCCGAAGCCAGGCGGTTTCGTACGCTGTCCCGGGGTAGGCCGGAGACCTCCTCAAAGGCTCGGTTGGCGTCCAGGATCCGGTAATCAACCAAGCGGCCGGCGGCGTCGCGGACTCCTTCGTGAAGAACGACCATTTCCTCCATGGCATCGAATAAAAGATGGAACCGCCGCTCGCTCTCCATCAGGGCTTCTTCCGCCTCGACCCGGTCGGTGATATCGTGGACGGTCGAGAAAAAATGGAGCGGCTCGCCATTCCGGTCCCGCCAAAGGGCCATGCTGACGTCGGCCCAGATCGATCTCCCGGTCCTGTGGAGGAAGCGTTTGATGAAACGAGCCGCCGGGACCCGTCCGCTCAGAATTTCGGTCATGATCCGCGACGTCTCGGCCCAGTCGTCGGGATGAGTGATGTCCCTGAGGTCGAGACGGCGCATTTCGTCGGGAGTCAGGCCGAGCATCTCCATAAACGCGGCGTTGGCCTGTATGGTTCCGGCCGGCGTCGTGATCGTCTGGCCGACGATTGAATGCGTAAAAAAATACCCGAAGCGGTCTTTCGGGGGAGCGGGTTTTTTCAGACGGCCACGGGACGAAACCGGCGATCGTTTGTCTTTCAAGTCCGCCGTTTTATTGATCCGGGCGCTCATCCTCTTTTGCCGTTCCAAGATAACGGGAGCCGGACGGATTGTCAAGATATGATAAAATCCGCTCATGAACTCAGACCGGTTGGCGGCCGAAGCCCGGGCCAAAATCGGGTCTCTGCGTCCCCGCGTTCTGCGGCGGAGTAACGGCGTCCTCCCTTATGATTACATCGTCCCCAACGGCGTTTACGAGGAGCTCTGGGACTGGGACGCTTTTTTCGTCGGTCTCCACTTGATTTCCGTCGACCGGACGGCCGGTTTATACTTGAAAAATTGGTGTCTCAACTTCCTCCGCTTCACCGAGCCGGACGGACAGACGCCGGGAGGGCTTCGGCCCTGGGCCGGCCGCGACGCCCGACTCTACCAGATCAAGCCGCTGATGGGCCAGGCGGCCTATTACGCCTCGAAAGCCCTGGGCGATTTTCAATGGGTCGTCCCCGTCTGGGAAAGGATGAAATCCTGCCTGACCTACCGGGAGCGGAAAATGAGCGACCCGGAAACGGGACTGGTCAAGTGGTGGGACGGGATGGAATCAGGGGCGGACAACAACGCCGCGCTCATCAGGCGTTATCACAACAGCATGGCCGCGCCCGACGTCAACGCCTTTCAAATCCTGGACGACCGGGCCGCGGCAATTGTCGCCGGTATGATCGGCAAGGACGAAGACGCGGCTGCGTTCCGAGACAAGGCCCGGGCACTTACGACGGCGGTCAATGCCCGGTTATGGGACGAGGCCGCCGGGTCCTACTTCACCTTCGACTGCGTCGAGAAGACGCTCGTCTCCTGCGTTACGTACAGCAATCTGGTCGCCCTCTGGGCCCGCCTGGCCCCGATCGAGGAAGGCCGCCTAATGATCGAGCGCTACGTCCTGGAGCCCGGAAAGCTCTGGGCGCCCCACGGCGTCCGTTCCCTGGCCTCGGACGACCCGATGTACAACAACGAGAACGTGCTCAAGCCCTATTCCAACTGGCAGGGTCCGATCTGGCCACACGCCAACTGGATGGTCATCCACGCCCTCCGGCATTACGGCTTTCCGGATGCGGCCCGGGAGGTCGCCGAGCGGGTAACCCGGGTCTGCCTGGACGACCTCGAGACAAACGGGATGATGCACGAGAACTACCACGCCGATACCGGCGCGCCGCTGGCCGCGCCGGATTTCATCAGCTGGAATCTGCTTGTCGCCCAAATGATCGAGGAGGCTCGGGACGGCGTCTTTCTCCCCGATCAGGAGGAGGCCGTCTGGAAGGTCTGAAACGACAGGTTACGACTTCAATCCCCGTTTGACGAGGCTCGTTCCTGTCGCTTTTTCCAGCCGTTCGACGGAAAGGATATAGTCGATTTTCGACCTCAGCTCGAGAAGGCGGGCGTTGGCAAGCCGGTCCTGGAAATCCAGGACAAAATAATTCGTCGACATCCCGACGGCCTGCTTCTTTTGCTCGGCCTCGAGGCTTTTTTCAGCCAGTTCCCGGGCCAGGCGATAGGCCTCGATCCGCTTGGCGTTGGATTCCACCTCCCGGAGAGCGTCGCCGACTTCGAGCTCCGCCTTCTTCCGGAGGTTTTTCAACCGGGTTTGGCTCTGGGCCAGGTCGGTCCGGGCATAGGCGACGTCGGCCCTGGACAGGGCGCTGGCCAGGGGGAAGGAAAGCGACAGTCCTATGGTCCAGTTGTTGTAGAGGAACTTGAAGGCGTCCCGGAACGAATCCCCGGCGCTCCCGGGGACTTTCCCTATGATAACGCCTAGGAACGGGTCGTCATTGAGATACATCAGCCGGTCTCCGGAAATCCCCGGGCTTCCGTAGGAAAATTCGAAATCGAGGGAGGGCAGCATCTGGTTGCGGGCGACCTCGAGGTTGAGGGTTTTATTGTCCAGGTTCTTGGCCAGAGCTTGGAGATCGGGGCGGTTTCCAAGGGCGCTTTCCAGGGCCTCGTCCGGGTTCAGGGAGACGCTCTGGTAGGCCGGCCGGTCCGAGGGGTCGAGGCGGAGGTCCCGGCCGCCGTCCTCGGTCCCGAAGTTGAGGATCGACTTGAGGACTTCCTGGGACCGGGTGACCAGGGCCTCGGCCTGGATGAGGTCGGCCTCGCGCTGGGCGACCGTCGCCTCGGCATTGAGGATTTCGATCGGGGCCATCTGGCCGAATTCCACTTCCTTCCGGTTCTTGGCCAGGAGGTCCCGGCCAAGCTCCAGCGATTGACGCTTCACTTGGAGGCTGTCGACGGCGTAAACCAGGTTCCAGTACGCCTCCTGGACGAGATAAATCGTCTCCATCACCGTCCCCTGAAGCTCGACGTCGGCAATCTCGAGGTTTGTCCGGGCCGCGATCACCTGGCGGCGGGCGATCTTCAGACCGAAATTCCGAAGCAGCGGCTGGGTGAAGCGGAAGGAAAGGGTCGTCCCGAACCGGGGATTGATAAGCTGGAAGGACTGGTTTGTCTCGGACCGGTAGTTCTGGAGGGAAAGCGAAAGGCTCCCGCCCGTCGGGATCGTTTCCGAGACCGAGGCGGAATAGTTATTCAACTTGTCGATGCTGGTCCCCTCGCCCTGGAGCCACCAATAGGAGGGATTTTCCGAGTGATCGGAACCGAAGGTCAGGGCGAACTGGGGAAGGAAGGCCTCCCGGGCCTTGATGAGCTGTCCGGCGGCCAGTTCCGGATTGAACGCCTGGACGGCAATGTCAAGGTTGTTCTTGAGAGCCCGGGCGATTGCTTCGTCCAGGGTCAGAGTCAAGACTTTTCGTTCGGCCGCTGAAATCGGACTCCAGAGCGAGCCGATGATGATGATCATCGCCGCCAAGATGCGTTTTCTATTCACGTCGATCCTCCAAATGGGCTTGGGAGATATTCCTCTCCTTCTCATACGGATAATCGCGGCCGGGGTTCCCGATAAAAGCAGGGGGGTCAGGTCTTGTATTATGGTGTTTTTTAGCAAGACCTGACCCC
>JAFGEN010000213.1 GCA_016931595.1 Candidatus Aminicenantota bacterium
GAGAGAGAGAGAGAGAGAGAGAGAGTCATTCGAAAAGAGTTCTTCCGGATACCGGACGCAGGCTGTAGGATGAAATGCGAAAATCTTTCGCTCTGACAGCGACGGGGGGATATCATGGATGACGTCCGGCGCGACCTGCCCGTCCTTCTTCTTCACAATATGGATCCCGCTTGGACGGAGGATGAACGCATTGAAGCCCGGTCGGATGTGGCCGCGCTCGACGATGCGCTGAAGACCGTGGGCCATCCCGTCGAACTGGCCGCGGTCGAGGATGACCGCCTGGCCGAACGCCTCGGCGCCTTCAACCCCCACGACCACATCGTCTTCAACTGGTGCGAGGAAATCCCCGGCCGAGCCCATAGCGAACCGGAGGTCGCCGCCGTCATGGAACGGCTCGGGTTCGTTTTCACTGGGTCATCGGGCAACGTGCTGGCCATGTCTCACGACAAGCCCCGGATCAAGCGGATCCTGGACGAAGCCCGGCTGCCCACGCCGCCGTGGGCCGTCTTCGACGCTCCGGAGGCCGGCCGCTGGAAAAATTATCCGGCCATCGTCAAGGCCGCCCATGAGCATTGCAGCATCGGCATCTCTCACGAATCCGTCGTCACGACTCCGGAAGAGCTCGAGCAGAGGGTGGCCTATATCCTGGAAACGCACCGGCAGGCCGCTCTGGTCGAGAAATTCATCAACGGCCGGGAGTTTCACGTCGCGGCTTGGGGAAACGGCAAAGTCTCGATTCTTCCCCCCGCGGAGATGGACTACAGCGCCTTTACGGATATTCGGGATCGTTTGTTCACGTACGAGGCCAAATACGTAGCCGGAAGCCGCCTGTACGAGGGGATCAAAATGAATATGCCGGCCGAGTTGGATACGGCCGACCTGGATGAGATCGAGCGGATCGTCCTGGCCACATACCGGGCCACCGGCTGCCGGGATTATGCCCGCATCGACCTCCGCTGTCTCGACGGCGTCTTTCAGGTCATCGACGTCAACCCCAATCCCGACATCAACCCGTTGACCTCGATGACGTACGCCGCGGCCGAAGTCGGTTATTCCTACGGGGAAATGGGCAGCCGGATCGTCAATCTGGCCGCCGCCCGGCATCCCGTCTTCCGGAAGCCCGGGTCCCCGGCCTCATGATTGATCTTCACCTCTTATGCACCGGGATCCTTCCGCCCGGGTCCATCCGCCGAATCCGGTTCCTTTCCGATCCTTTCCGCCTGGATCTTCAGTCGGGATAATCGAGCCTCGAGATCATCCAGGGACAAACGTCCCAGCGCCTCGACCAGCCTGCGGACCTCTTTCCATGTCTCGGAAACAGTCTCGCGAAGAGCGTCCAGGGCCGAAACCGCTCCCGCAGCGGCTGCGTTCAAAGACGAAGACGCGGACGAAGACAATCCGACCACCCGGCCTTGCCCGTTGACCGCCAGGCGCAGGGTTCTGGAAGAAAAGGCCTTCCGGTGGAAACCGACATACCGGACCGGGAGGCCGGGATGGAGGACGGTCGCCGGTTTTTCTTCCGCCAGGCGGAACACCCGATCAAAGTCCTTCTTCTCCGAGTCGGCTCGATCCTGCCAGGTGAAAAGCCTCAGGAATCCTGGAAGCGCCTCACGGAAATAGAACCTGACTTCGTTTCTTCTCGGTTCCGTTTTTTGGACAGGATCCGGCGTTTCTTGAAGAGGCACGTCCGGGTCGAACGCGACAACACAACCCGTCTCCCGGTAGAGCGCCAGGGCCCGGGGAAAATCTCGTTCCAGGGCGGCGG
Source organism: Candidatus Aminicenantota bacterium (assembly GCA_016931595.1). Lineage (GTDB taxonomy): Bacteria > Acidobacteriota > Aminicenantia > Aminicenantales > UBA4085 > JAAZPG01. The sequence goes on from JAFGEN010000213.1 coordinate 1,766, forward strand.
CGACGGCTTCGTCCGAGACGGCCCCGAAGACGGCCGTTGACGGCGGAAGGTCAAGAAGATCCAGGTGGCGGATGACCGTTCGGTCCCGCGTCGCCCGCCCGATGCCCTCGGCCGCAAGATAATTCCGAAGCGCCGCGGAAAAGGCCGTTCTCGCCTTTTCGGCTTGTTTTTCCAGAAACTGGATCGACTTTTCGACAAAAGCCGCCCTTTTCTCGGCCAGGGAAAAACGGGACGAGTCGGCGGCCGCCGCGGCCGAGTCCGTATAGTCTCGAAGCCCGGTCCGGCAAGCGGCCAGATCTTCCTCGACCCGGTCAACCTCCCGCCAGAGCTCCCGGGCCGCGGCCGATTCCTGGAGAAAATAGAGGGCTTCCCGGGAGAGGGATTCCAGCCGACGTTCGCGACGGCCCGAAGCCCCCGGACGTTCGTCCTTCGTCCCCGGTCCCCGCCATCCGGCCGCCGCTCCGGCGACCTCGCCGGCAAGGCGGGCGACTTGGATCAAGACCTCCCCGGCCCGGCTCCTCGATTCAGCTTCGATCGAGGTCAGGAGACCGTTGTCCCCCACCCGGATCTCCATCGATCCGTCGCTGAGGTCCCGGGCGGAAAGGTCGAGGGTATAAACAAAATTCGGATCGGCCGTCGTTTTGAGCGAAATCCCGATTTTGACCGGGACGACTCCCGTCGACGTTTCCGCTTTCAGCCGCTTCCCGTCGAGAGGCGCGATCCGGGTCTCGACATATTCGGAGACAACGGCTTCGATGACAACAAGATCCCGGCCGAGGGAATACCTCAGCCCCGCCGGATGAGCCGGCGCCGCCGCCGGGAACGGTCCCAGGCCGACGGACGCCGGCCGGCATCCGGTCATTCCCCCAAAAAGCGCAATCAATCCCATGACCCACCTTTTATTTTTTCTCATCGGACGCTCTTGGAAGGACGCCTGGACGAACGGGGAACATCGCCCTCGATCGAGAACGGCCGCTCGCGGACGAATTCCCCGGCCCCGGGCCCAAAAAGCTCGAGC
>JAFGEN010000214.1 GCA_016931595.1 Candidatus Aminicenantota bacterium
ACCGTAAAATAAGGATGGGCGGTCCGCGAGCTCAGGAATCCGGCCAGCAATCCCGGGGCGCCGACAAAATAATCACTGACAAGCGTCCGGGCGGCTTCCTCGGGAACGGGAGAAAAAACGAACCGGCTGTAATTGGCCATGCGCTCGTCGAGACCGGCCAGGCGCTCGCCTGGAGAAACCGCCTGGGTCGGCCCCCACGACTGCCAGTTGTTCATGAGAAAGCGCGGCGGAGCGGGCATCCGAAAAATCTCCAGCCGGCCCGGCTGTCCCTTGACCGTGCCCAGGACGAGGTGTCCGCCGGGAATCTCCCGGACTTCGGCCCGAATCTCGGCCGCCTCGGTCTGGAGATGAATCGGGCCGGGAGAGAGGGGTCGACCGAAGACGCGCATGATTTCTCATCTTACCATCTTCGCCCCGCGATTCATAAACGCTCCATATCCGCCGAAACCCGGCGCAGTCCGGGGGGAAGGGGCGCGATCCCCTTGATCGGGCGACCTCCGGGCCGCCCTCACGTTATCCCTAACTTCGAATGAATATAAAATTTCTATCAGCTTACGTAAGATGTTTGGATGGCAAGACGATACCCTCTTGGGTAACGTATTGTAACGGCTTGACAGGGGAGAAACCTATCGTCGTGTATTTCGCATCCCTCCTTTGACCCGTCCGACCGGCTGGGATAAGATCGTCGCGCAAGACGTCCACGACCGGGAGGTTCCGATGAAAAAAACGGCCGGTTGGATCATTCCCTTTTTTCTGGCAACGGCCGCGGTCTCCTGTTCGGAGAGCCGTCCGAATGCTTCGGATTCGGCCCCGGCCGATTGGCTGATCGATCCCTCCCCTTACGCGGCCATGATCGAGACGCGGGCCGACGGACGCGACCTCATCCTGACCAACGGCCTGATCGAGCGCCGGCTCCGCTTCAGCCCGGATGCGGCCACCGTGGAATACCGGAATCTCCGGACGGGCGAAGGGATTCTCCGGGCGGTCCGTCCCGAGGCCGTCCTCGAGCTTGACGGCAAACGCTATCCGGTCGGCGGTCTTCTCGGTCAACCCGATCAGGCCTATTTGCTCGAAACCTGGATTGCGGCCTTGACCCCGGATCCGTCGGCTTTCCATTATCGCAGCCACCGGACGGGCGAAATCGAATCCCGCCTGCCCTATGTCCGCAAACACTGGGCCGAGGAACGGCCCTGGCCGCCGAAGGGGAAAGCGCTGGCCATCGACTTCGGCCGGGACGACCTCCCCGGAATTCTGATCACTGTTCATTACGAGATCTATGACGGGCTGCCGCTTCTCGCCAAATGGGTCAGCCTCAAAAACGACGGGCCGCGGCCCGTCCGGCTGAATGCGTTTGTCAGCGAAATTCTGGCCGTGGTCGAATCGGGGATCACGGCCGATGAACGCAATTCCTGGGCTCGTCCCAATCTCCATATCGAAAGCGATTACGCCTACCTCGGATCCTCGCCCAAGTCCGCAAACCGGGCGGCCTTCTGGATCGCCGACCCGACGTTCACGACCCAGGTCGATTACGGGCTGAACACGCCCTGTCTGCTCGAATGCCGGCCCCCCATCGGTCCGGATGTCGACATCGCTCCGGGGTCAACTTTCGAAACCTTCCGGACCTGGGAGCTGATCTACGACTCTTTTGATCGCGAGCGTAAAGGGCTCTCCTTGCGCCGCATGTATCGGACGATCGCTCCCTGGGCGACGGAAAATCCGATCTTCCTTCACTTGAAGTCCACCGATCCGGCCGTCGTCCGCGAGGCGGTCGACCAGTGCGCCGTCGCCGGGTTCGAGATGATCATCCTGAGCTTCGGCAGCGGTCTGGACATGGAGAACACTGATCCGGCCTATCTCGACCGGATGAAAGCCCTGGCTGATTACGCCCACTCCAGGGGAATCCGGCTGGGGGGTTATTCACTTCTCGCCTCGCGATCGATCGGCCCGGTTGTCGACGTCATCAATCCGGCCACCGGGAAGCCGGGCGGTTTCGCGGCCTTCGGCAACTCGCCCTGCCTGGGGAGCCGTTGGGGCATCGCCTATTTTGCCAAGTTGAGAGCGTTTTTCGAGCGGACCGGATTCGACATCCTGGAACACGACGGGTCGTATCCCGGCGATGTCTGCGCCTCGACCGCCCATCCCGGACACCGCGGCCTGGAGGATTCCCAATGGACCCAGATGAGGACGATCACCGATTTTTACAAATGGTGCCGGGAGCGCGGCATCTATCTCAACGTCCCCGACTGGTACTTCCTCAGCGGAGCGACCAAAACGGCCGTCGGTTACCGCGAAGTCAATTGGTCCCTCCCCCGCGACCGGCAGATCATCCTCGGCCGGCAGAACCTGTTCGACGGGACCTGGGAAAAGACGCCGTCGATGGGCTGGACCTTCGTCCCCCTTGTTCAGTATCACGGCGGAGGCGAGGCGGCCACGCTGGAACCGCTGTCGGAGCATCTCGACGCTTATAAAGCCCACCTCGTCCAGAATTTCGGATACGGGGTGCAGGCCTGTTACCGGGGGACGCGGCTTTTCGACACGGACGAGACGAAGGCTCTCGTCGTCACATGGGTGGATTGGTACAAAAAATACCGGGACATCCTCAATTCCGACGTGATCCATCTTCGGCGGCCCGACGGCCGGCATCTGGACGCGATCCTTCACGTCAATCCCGGCCTCAAGGAAAAAGGATTTCTGCTCGTTTTCAACCCGACCGACGCGGATATCGGCGAGACGCTGTCGGTGCCGCTTTATTACACGGGGCTCGCTGATTCGGCCCATGTCCGGGAGGGCGAGGGGCCGTCTCAGGCCTATCGATTGGACAAGGAAGCCAAGGTCCTGCTTCCGGTCCGGATTCCGGCCCGCGGTTTCTCCTGGTATGTCATCAAATAGATTTTTTTCCCGTCATTTCGCGCGGGTCAGAGCGAAAAAGAGCCGTTATGGATTTGACACGAGTCGATCAATAAGATATTTTTTCGCCTGAGATTTTTAACTGGAGAGGGGGTCCATGAAAAAACTTATGGCTGTGTTCGTGCTCGCCGGTCTTTCCATCGGCTTCGGTTTTTCCGACAAGGGCTTGATTCTTCCGGGGGCCTACGGAGAATGGTCCTGCTTGGGGATTCAAGACGGCCGGGTTTATATTTTCACTGGAGAGACATTCCACGTCTTCGACCTCAAGGACGGAAAACCGTTGAAAACCTTTGGACGGATCGGCCAGGGTCCGGGGGAATACAAGAAGTATTTCGCTTTTCCATTCTATACGCCGCATGGGATTGTCATCACCAACCAGGGGAAATGCATCAAATACTCCCTTGACGGGGAATACTTGGATTCGACTATTTCCGAGAAATTTTACGTCAAGCTTTTGCCTCTCGATTCCGGATACGTTGGACAGCGGGAGAGTGTCATCCCCGGATCAAAGGAAAATGATTCGATCGTATCGCTCCTCGATGAAAAATTTAAACCCGTCCGGGAACTGTACAGGGAGGGGTACAACGCCTTGTTGATAGAAAAAGACGGAACATTCCATTACACCTTCCCAAGTGCCGCAGTTGATATCGCGGCCGACGGGGATCATATCTATATCGGCAACCCGGCCGAGGTGATTTCCTTTTCTCTTCTAAACAAACAAGGGGAACTCATCCGGACAATCCGCAGAGACGTCCGAAAAATCGCGGTTTCCGAGAAAGACCGAAAGGAGTTTCTGCGTTCCGCCGACACAAAATCGCTTGCCCCCGGTGTCACCATGAAAACGGATGTCAAAGTCGAGGCATTTTATCCCGCGTTCCATTTTTTCAAGGTCGATCGCGGCCTGATTTACGTTTTCACATACCGGATGAAGGACGGAAAGCGCGAAGTGATTGTTCTGGACGAGAAGGGAAACGACATTGCGACTGTTTCCCTGCCCAAAGCGGCAGCCATGGACTCATGTGTTTTCAATAATAAATTCTACTATGTGGTTTACGATGAAAACATCGACGAACTCGTCCTCCACGCGGAGGACATCCTGGAGAAATGACACCTGTTAAAAGACGTTGTACTCGTGGAGGGCTTCGCCCTTCGTATAGCGTTCCAGGCGCAGCATCGAGATGTCCAGGGTCGGCGTCGTTCCGGTCAGGATGTCCTCGGCCGCCAGCAGCCCGGCCGCCGGGCTGTGCATGAACCCATGGCCGGAGAACCCTGCGTTCATGTAGAAGCCCTCGAGACCCTCGACCGGCCCGATGATCGGATGATGGTCGGGCGTGATCTCGTAAAGGCCGGCCCAACGGCGGGCGATTCCGGTCCGCTCCATGAGCGGCAGGCGGAAGGCGGCCGTCTCCAGGTGGTTGAGCTCCCAGTCCTCGTCGACCGTCTGGTCATATGACGGCGGCTGGTCGACCCGGGACATGCCGGAAAGCAATCCGGGTCCTTCGCGATGGAAGTACAGACCCGTGCCGAACTCGATGACGAAGGTGAAGTCGGCCGGAATCTCCGGCGTGGGGGCGGTCGTGAACAGCTGCCGTTTGACCGGCTCGATGGGAATCTCGAGGCCGGCCATCCGTCCGACCTCCCGGCCCCAGGCTCCGGCCGTATTGACCAGAAGGCGGGTTTCGATCCGGCCCTGGCTGGTTTGGACGGCGACGACCTTGCCCCCGGCCGTTTCCACGCCGGTGACATCGACTCCGGTCAGGCAACGGACCCCGAGCTTGGAGGCGGCCGAGACGTAACCCTGGACAACGGCGCCGTTATCGGCCAAGCCGTCGTCCGGACCGAAGAGCGCCCCGAGGGCATCCTCGAAATTCATCATCGGGAGAAGCTTCCGGACATCGTCCCCGGACAGCCATTCCGTCCGGATTCCCAGGGCCAGGTGCATGTCCATCTGCTTGCGAAAGGCAGCCAGGTCCTTCTCCTTATTCAGGACGAAGAGGTACCCGATTTTCCGGTAGTCGGCGGAGTACCCGGTTTCTGCCTCGAACCGCTCGAAGGCCGGAAGGCTCAATTGGGACATCCGGCAGTTGATCTCGGTATCGAAATGGGCCCGGACGCCCCCGGCGCATTTGGCCGTCGATTCCGTCCCGAACAGGTCGGCCCGCTCCAGGAGGACGACGTTATTCGCCCCGGCCTTGGCCAGGTGGTAAGCCGTCGAGGCGCCGATGACGCCGCCGCCGGCGATGACGATGTCGGCCGTTTGAGGAACGCTCATCTCCATCTCCTCTTCATGACGATCCGCTGATTTTTTGAACTTGAAAAAAGATATTATCCCCGACTTGAACCCGCGGCGCAAGTTTCTATATAATCCGCAGAGTTCAACGTCTTTCTTCTTCAGGAGGACTCGATGCCCTATTCCCTCAAATCCATCTTACGCCTCTCCCTGCTCTTTTTGATCACGGTCACCCTGGCCGGGCCCTTCGCGGCCCAAAACGCACCGGCCGGGAACGGCCCGGATTTAACCAGGCATTTGAAGTGGCGGAACATCGGCCCGGCCAACATGGTCGGCCGCATCTCCGACTTCGAGGCCCTGGAGTCCGACTTCACCCAGGTTTTGGTCGCCTCCGCCTCCGGGGGTGTCTTTAAATCGGTCAATGCCGGGACGACCTGGGAGCCGATTTTCGACAAGTACGGCTCGGCCTCGATCGGCGACGTCGCCTTCTTCCAAAGAGACCCGAACATCATCTGGGTCGGAACGGGCGAGGAATGCTCCCGAAACTCCATCGCCTGGGGCGACGGAATCTACAAATCGACCGACGGCGGCAAGACCTTCAATCGGATGGGTCTGGAGACGACCCATAGCATCGGCCGAGTCCTGACTCATCCGACCGACCCGAACATCGTTTATGCCGCCTCGACCGGCCACACCTGGGGATACACCGGCGACCGCGGCTTATTCAAGACGACCGACGGCGGTGCGACCTGGACGAAGCTCGCCGGCGGCCTGCCCAACGATGGCAAGACCGGGGCGATCGACCTGGTCATGGACCCGGCCAATCCGGATGTTCTGTTTGTCGGGTTCTGGCAGCGGATCCGCCGGCCCTGGCGGTTCGATTCCGGCGGGCCCAACGGCGGCATCTTTAAAACCACGGACGGCGGCAAGACCTGGACCAAGCTGACGAATGGCCTGCCCGAAGGCGACACCGGCCGGATCGGGTTGGCCATCTCCCGCAGCAACCCCAAGGTCCTCATGGCCTACGTTGAGCACGGATTCCAGCCGCGGCCGACGGTCTCCGGCGGGACGCCCGGCGCGGCCCCCAAGCCCAACCCCGATTACACCGACATGACCAAGCTCGGGACGGGCATCTACCGTTCGGAAGACGGCGGCACCTCCTGGACCTTCGTCAACCGGATGAACAACCGGCCGTTCTACTACAGCCACATCTACATCAATCCGGTCGAGGACAAGTGGGTTTATTCCCTGGCCACCAGCATGATGTTTTCCAGCAACGGCGGCCGGACCTGGACAACGATGTCCGGCCTCCACCCCGACTTCCACACCATGTGGCTCGACCCGTCCAACAAGAACCGGATGTACGTCGGACAGGACGGCGGCGCCTCCCTGTCCCACGACCACGGCAAGACCTGGATCTTCTACGACAACCTTTCCTTCGCCCAGTTCTATGCCGCGAGCGCCGACATGCGCGAGCCTTACTACGTCTACGGCGGCCTCCAGGATAACGGCACATGGGGCGGCCCGTCGATGAGCCGGGAAGGCGAAATCCTGACCGATTTCTGGTACAACGTCGGCGGCGGCGACGGCTTCCACACCCAAAACGACCCGACCGACTGGCGGACGGTCTACAGCGAAAGCCAGGGCGGTTCGATTTCCAGGTGGAACGTCGAGACGAGGGAATCCAAGTCCATCCGTCCGAATCAGGCCAATATCGTCAACTACAAGGACTACTTTCCCGCGGCCCCGGCCCAGCCGGCGGCCAAGCCCGACCCCGCCAACCCGGAAGCCATGCGCCAGATGTCTCAGCGGATGCGCGGCCCGTTCCGGTTCAACTGGAGCTCGCCCATCTTCCTGTCCCCCCATAACCCCCATACGATCTATTTCGGGGGCAACCACCTGTTCAAGTCGACCAACCGGGGCGACGCCTGGATGCTCGTC
>JAFGEN010000215.1 GCA_016931595.1 Candidatus Aminicenantota bacterium
GGCTTCCACCACAGCAGGTCTCCCCGCTTGGCCCTCAGGGCGGCCAGGACATGGTTGGACAAAGCCACAAGGACGACCCGCCCATCGGAAACAGGCGGACCGGCGGGAATGCCGCCGAGACGCATCTGCCATTTCTTCCGGCCCGTGGCTAGGTCGATGGCTCCGAAGCGTCCGTCGTCATAGCCGAAATAGACGAAGTTGCCGAAGAGGCCGAGAGGTCCTGCCGCGTTCTCTCCGACCTCGATTTCCCGGACGAGCCGTCCTTCCGGGTCGAGGGCACGGAGTCGGCCGTCCGCGGTCCGGACGACGATCCGGCTGCCGTCCGCAGTCCATTCCTCCGGAAGCGAGGCGGGATCGCGCCACGCGGGCGTCCCGTCGGCGGCGTTGAGGGCGGACAGAGCCTTGTCCCCTTCCTGGAAGACAAGCTTCCCGCCGACCACCCGGAGGTCGCCGCCGGCCGGCTCATCGATCAGCCTATGCCAGAGGACATGGCCCTTGGGATCCAGGCAGACAATTTTTCCTTTGGCCCCGTCCTCGGCAGCCCAGAAGATTTTATCCCCGTCGACGACGGGCGCCGTCTTCGAGCGGCCTTCTTGATGCGTCCAGGCGACGGATTTGGCTGCGGGATTCAGGGCCTGGAGTTCGCCGGAGGTCGAGGCGGCGAGAAGAAGCCCCCCGGGTCCGGCCGTCAACCGGGGAATGAGAGGCCCCTTGACGATGACCCGGGCCGTCTCGACAAGCGGGAAGACGACGTCCGGCACGGGTTTCGGTTGCAGGTCCGGCGCGCCGCAGGAAACGCCCAACAGGACGACGGCGATTCCCATACCGGCCGGAAAACGTTCGATTCTCATGGCGATTTCGTTTATTATAGCACGAGAAATGACCGCTTCTTTACTTCGAAGCGGGAAAATGCTACTGTTTTGATGGGTTTACCATGATTAACTATATTCTTCTTTACAAAATCAAAAAAAAGGTCAAGACCATGATCAAGGATAAACTGGCCATGGGCGAGATCGCAACCACACCCAGTTCCTGCCTCGATTGCCTGGCGACGGATATCAGTTGGGAGATTTATTATCTGATGAAGGAAAAATCAGAATCCTGATCAGGGCTCCTCCCCTTTCCTTTCCGCCTTGAGCCGGGCCTTGATCCCGGCCCACCAGTCCATTCTCTTGCGGATCTCTTTTTCGAAGCCGAAGGGCCCCGGCTCGTACCAGGTCCGGCCGACCAGCCGGTCGGGCAGCGTTTCCATTCCTGTCGTTCCTTCGGCCCGGTCATGGGCGTAGGCGTAGCCTTTTCCGTAACCGACCTCTTTCATCAGTTTTGTCACCGCGTTCCGGATCGTCATCGGGACCGGTTCATGGGGACGCTGTTCGACATCCTGTTGGACATTGCCGAAGGCCTCGTAGACCCGGTTGCTCTTGGGAGCCGCGGCCAAATAAACGGCCGCCTCGGCCAGGGCCAGGTCCCCTTCCGGAGAACCGAGAAACTCGTAGGCTTCCTTGGCCCTGAGGGTCATGTCCAAAGCCTGCGGGTCGGCCAGCCCGATGTCCTCGGAGGCGAACCGGACCATCCGCCGTGCGATATACAGAGGATCTTCACCCGCATACAGCATCCGGGCCAGCCAGTAGAGAGACGCGTCGACATCGCTGTTCCGGAGGCTCTTGTGAAGGGCCGAGATCAAGTTATAATGCTCCTCGCCGTTCTTGTCGTAGAGGAGCATCCGCTTCTGTTGGGCTTCCTGGACGTGCTCGGGCCGGATCGTCCCCGAACCGGCCAGGTCGGCGGCCAGTTCGAGGGTGTTGAGGCCGCGGCGTGCGTCGCCGTTGGACTGTTCAATTATGAGAGTCCGGGCGGCCGGGTCAAGGGTCAGGTCCCGGCCGCCAAGGCCGTTTTTCCCATCGGCCAGGGCGTCGTCCAGAATCCGACCGAGCGCTTCGTCGGATAAAGGCTGGAGAACGAGCACCCGGGTCCGGGACAGAAGCGGGGCGATGACTTCGAACGAAGGGTTTTCCGTGGTCGAACCGAACAGGATGACATCCCCCCTCTCGACATATGGGAGGAAGGCGCCCTGTTGGGCCTTATTGAACCTGTGGATCTCGTCGATAAAGATGACCGTCGGCTTTCCATACAGACGGCGGTGGCTTTCGGCCCGGGCCATGACCTCCTTGACCTCTTTAATGCCCGAGAGGACGGCGCTGAAAAACGTCGAAGGCAGGTCGAAAAGCCGGGCCAGCATCGTGGCCAGGGTCGTCTTGCCCGACCCCGGCGGCCCCCAGAAGATCAAGGAAACGAGCCGGTTGGACTCGATCAACTGGGTCAGGATCTTTCCCTTTCCCAGAAGGTGGTCCTGGCCGTGAAGGCGATCGAAGTCTTCCGGGCGCATCCGTTCAGCCAGCGGAACCAGCGTCCCTGTTTTGGAATCGGGCATACCCCGGATTATACCCCAAAGCCACCGGCCGCCGCTCGCGCCGCGTTTGACCGAACCTGACCGTCATGCTATCTTAGCCGCGGCTTACGAACCGGGGGAAATCCTCCGATAGCGGCCGCGATCGCATGAGCGAAAAGAACACGATAAAGCTATTTTATAAGCTGGATGAAGTCTGCCGGCTGGCCAAGGTCGACGCGGCGGCCGTGGCTCAGTGGGAGAAGGAATTCCCCTTTCTCGAGCCCGGATTTACGGCCAACGGTCAAAAAATCTTCAGGCCCAAGGACTTGGAGATCATCCGCCGGATCAAGGA
>JAFGEN010000216.1 GCA_016931595.1 Candidatus Aminicenantota bacterium
CCAAAACCTGGCGTCGATTTCGGGATTTGGATATAATCCCCCGGCGGGTTCCGATGGCCCGCCCCACCGAAGGAGGACGTCATGACCGATGATTCCGCCCCCAACAAGCGCCGCGACTTCCTGAAAACAGCCGCCGCCTCGGCGGCCGGTATCGGCGCTGCCCTTTCCGGCTTCAAGCCGCTGTTCGGCTCGACGCCGCCCCAAATCGCCGGCGCCGGCCGGACGGATTTCAAGGCCGCCCCGATCCCGCTCGTCAGAATCGGATTTGTCGGAGTCGGGGGTATGGGTTCGGCTCATGTCCGCAACCTTCTCAATATTGACGGTGTCCAGATCAAGGCCCTTTGCGACGTCGTTCCGGCCAAGGTCGAACGGGCTCAAAAATGGGTCGTCGACGCGGGCCGGCCCCTTCCCTCGGCTTATACGAAGGGGGAGAAGGACTTCGAGCGGATGTGCGAGACCGAGGACCTCGATCTGGTGTTCACGGCCACTCCCTGGGAATGGCATGTGCCGGTCTGCCTTTCGGCCATGAAAAATGGAAAGCATGCCGCGACCGAGGTCCCGGCGGCCATGTCCCTGGACGACTGCTGGGCTCTGGTCGAGACGGCCGAAAAAACGGGCAAGCATTGCCAGATGATGGAAAACTGCTGCTACGACCGAATCGAGCTCATGACCCTGAACCTCGTTCGCCGCGGTGTCCTGGGGGAGGTCCTTCATGCCGAGGCCGGATACCTTCACGACCTTCGCGGGGTCAAGTTCTCCGGCGAGGGCGAGGGGTTGTGGCGTCGAGCCTGGGCCCAGAAGCTCAACGGCAACCTCTACCCGACACACGGTCTTGGGCCGGTCGCCCAGTGCCTGAACGTCAACCGGGGCGACGCCTTCGACTTCATCGTCTCGATGAGCTCTCCGTCCCGCGGGCTCCAGGAATATGCCGCGGCGACGTTCGGCCCCGAATCCCCCCAGGCTCGGGAAAAATTCGTCCTTGGCGACGTCAATTCGACCCTCATTCGGACCAAGCTGGGAAAGACGATCATCCTCATTCATGACACGAACCTGCCCCGGCCCTATACCCGGATCAACCTGGTCCAGGGGACTAAGGGCATCGCCCAAAAATGGCCGGATAAAATCTATATCGAGGGGATGGCCGAAAAGCCGCATGCCTGGGACGATTTCGAGAAATTCGCCGCCGAATACGAGCACCCTCTCTGGAAGGCGATCGCGGCCCGGGGCGAGGGACGGGGACACGGCGGGATGGATTTTATCGAAGATTACCGGCTGATCCAGTCGCTTCGCAAAGGCGAGCCGCTCGACCAGGACGTCTATGACGCGGCCGCATGGAGCGCCATGGTCGGGGCTTCCTGCGAGAGCGTTGCCCATAAGAGCCGCCCGATCGACATTCCCGATTTCACCCGGGGGAAGTGGAAGACAAACCCCCCGCTGGGAATCGTCACTGCCTGACGGCCTGAGCCTCACCGGCGCCGCATGGCGGAGTTGACGGACATGGATCCTGAGAAAGAAGAAACCCGTTCCTCTCGCCGCGGCCCCCTGAAGATCCTGTCGGTTTTGTTCATCTTCCCCATCGTGTTGCTGATTCTCATCCTGGGCCTGCTTTTCATCCCCCTTCCGCCGCCCTTGCCCCCTGCCGGGAGCTCCGCCAGGAATCTTCCCGCCGCCGTCCTGACCGGCTTTTTTGGAGTTTGTTTCATTGTTTGGCTCGCTCGTTATTCCCATTCCAGGGTGAAAAAAGCCGCCCGGATCATGGATGCTTTTCTCCAAAAAAACGGATATCGCCTTGGAACAGCTTATGCCTATGCCCGGACGTTTAAAGGGGAGGATGACGGGTTGATCGTCGAAGGAGAGCTTTTCCCGGACTTCAAGCTCCAGCCCTGGCGATTGAGCCTCAGCGCGTTCGCCTCCCCGGGCTTCAATGCGGTGATCGGCAACCGCAAACCCGTAATGAACACCCCGGGCTGTGCGACATTTGCGGCCGGGGGAATTCTCTCTTCCGCTCACGTCTGTTGCGATGATCCCGGCCGGATGGGCGATTTTCTCGATGATCCCGCGGCTGTCGCCGAATTGGAGAAGATCACCCGCGGTCATGCCGATTCCGGGACGTGGCAAATCATAATCCAACCCGATTGTTTGAAGCTTCGGGTTGCGACGTATGTCCTGCATCGGGAGCGGGCGGAAGAATGGCTGAAGGCATTCCCCCGCCTGGCTAAAATATATTCAAAATCTTCTTGACTGCCCGGCGGGTTCTCTCCGTTCACCGACCCCCGGGCGGACGGTCCCGTCCGTACCCAGCCCTCGGTCCTACTTGAGGTGGAGCTTCTCCTTGAATTTCGCCAGGAAATTGGCCCCGACGGCGATGTCTTCTTTTTTCCGCGTCCGGACAAGCAGCCGCCCTCCGAACCAATGGTGAATGGATATGATCATTTCCAGGTTGACGATATAGGCCCGGTGAATCCGCAGAAACTTGGCCGGGTCCAGCCGCATCTCCAGCTCCCGGAGCGTCTGCGCGACGATATGGGCTTCCGTCTCGGTATGGAGAAAGGTGTATTTGTCCTCGGCCTTGAAGAATTGGATCCGCTCCTCGGGAACGATGACGATCTTGTCCCCGGTTTTCACCGGGAAACGGCGCATGACCTCCTCTTTCCGCTCGATTTGCTTGAGGAGGCGTTGCAGGTCCGCCCGGGAGGATTCCCCCGAGCGGAACATCCGGACGAGTTTGGCAACTGCCCGATCGAGCTTCTCTTCGGCGACTGGTTTGAGCAGGTAGTCGACGGCGTTCTCCTCGAAGGCCTGGAGGGCGTAGGAGTCATAGGCCGTGGTGAAAACGACGGCGGGGGGGGCGGCCAATTCTCGAAGGACTTCGAATCCCGTCCTGTGGGGCATATGGATATCGAGAAAGACGGCGTCGGGTTCGGCCGCGGCGATGAGTTCGGCGGCCTTGAGGCTGTCGCCCGTTTCGCCGGCGATTTCGACCTCCTCGAATTTTTGAAGCATCCGTCCCAAGCGGACCCTGGCCAGCTTTTCGTCGTCGATGATGAGAACCCGGATTTTCAACGGCCCGCCGCTTCCCCGGGCTTTCTCCCGGCCGGAATCCTGACCTCCACCTCCGTCCCGCGCCCCTCGCCCGACCGGATCGCGAATCCGAAGTCCTCGCCGTAGGCCAGGCGGAGGCGTTCCTGGACGCTGTAGAGGCCGAATCCCGGAGATGTCCGTTCGACGTCAAAGCCCGGGCCGTCGTCGGAGACGCGGAGAACGATCCTGTCTCCCTCGCCGCCGGCCGACACCCGGACGGCGATCCCTCCGTCCGTCCGGTTCTCGGCTTGTTTGACTGCATTCTCGACCAGGGGCTGAAGAAGCAGCCCCGGAATCCGTTCGCTCCGAAGGCCTTCCGGGCATTCCAGGACGAAGTCCAGCCGTTCGTCAAGCCGCAGCTTGACGAGTTCCAGAAAATCCCGAAGAAGGTCCATCTCCTCGCTCAGGTCGATCCAGGTCCGGCTCGAGGCCGCGAGGACTTTCCGGTACAGGCCGGCCAGGCGGACAAGGGCTTGTTCGGCCCGGGGAGGATCCTCGTAAACCAGGGCGGCCACGGAATTCAAGGTGTTGGAAAGGAAATGGGGGTCGAGCTTGGACTGGATCCCCTGGAGACGGAGCTCGGAGTCGATTCTCTTGAGCCGCTCGTTCTCGATTTCGATGTTTTTCAGGGCGGCGATGCGCCGCTCGAGTTTCTCCCGGTGGTAGGCATAGACGGACATGGCCGAACCGGCGAAAACGCCGATCAACAGGCTGAAGACCAGGACCTGGAGCGACAGCCGCAAGCGGGCGTACAGGATCAGGCCGGCGAGGATGTTGCCGGCCAGAACGCCCCCGGCGATGAGGGCAAGGAAGGAGCCGAGAAATAGGAGGCGGGGCAGGAGAACGATGTACCCGAACAAGCGGCAGAGAAGGATTGAACAAAAGATCGAACAGGAAACCGTGTACAGCGGGGTGTCGATGAGATTGAGGAAGGTGCGCTCCCCGGTGGTGAAGAAGTCGACGATGCCGAGAAAGAGGGAAACACCGGCGATGAAGACCGCGATTTGTCCCCATTGTCGTCGGTCGCAGCGGCCGCCTTTTACTTCCGGAATAGCAAGCCTCCTTCCAGAACCCGGGAGCGGGGGAGGGCTCCGAACTCGCTCTCCCCGCCTCCCAGATACATATAGCTTCGCAGGAAAAAAGTAAAGCCGCCGGGCGGAGTCCAGCGGATTTCGGGGAAAAGGACCCCGCTTCCGTCGGAGAGCCCCAGAAGCCACCCGATCCGCCACTGGAAGGCGCCGTCGCCCAGGTTCTGGAGGTAGTTCATCAGGTAATCGCGCCTCGTCCCCCGCGGTCCGTAGGCGGCCAGGCTCCATAAGACATCCTCGACGGCGCCGGTTTCGGGCAGTCCTTCGATATGGCCGAGCAACCTCCGCCATTCCCCGTCCGAGTATCCCTGGCCGCGGTGGTAATATTCGACGACCCAGTGGACTCCTCCCGGAAACGTCCATTGAAAGCCCAGGAGGGCTTGAACGTAGAGCCGGCCGTCTCCGCTCTTGAAAGCCGAGAAGGGATCGGCGCCGGCGACGGCCGCCGCTCCGTCGATGACAGCCGCGTGATAACGGGCATAGCTGTTCTTTTGGACGGCCGCTTCGCCGTGGACCTCGAGCCGTTCGCCGAACACCCGGGAGAAATTCATTCCCCAGACCGGCGTATCCTCCTTGGAAAAGAGGGCGACAAGGGAGATGTCGGTGTCCCAGACGCTCCGATAGTAGCGGAAGGCCAGGCGGGGCCGGGTCAGGCGCAGGCCGCCCCGGGTTTCCAGTCGGCCGAACAGGCAGAAGGCCAGGGAGGACGAGGCCCCGAAATATTCCAGCTTGACCAGGTCGTTTCCGACGGCCCGCCGCTCGGTGTTTTCGGGGTCGCCGATCTCCCTCTCCGGGGCGGCCACGTCCGTCGGGTTGAAGACATACCCGGTTCCCCACCTCTGGATGGACCGGCCGGCGACAAGAATCCAATGATCACCGATATCCCGCTGGGCGTAGAATTGCCCGAACCGCGCCTCGCCGCTCCATCTCCCGTCTTCAGCCTGGCCGGCGCTTCCCTGAAAGTCGATCCGCCAATGAAAGCCGGCCCCGTCGGCCTCGAATTCCGCCGTCGCCCCCAGGAAAGAAAGCGGGCCGCGTTTCCATCCGAGGGCTCGGACGGCCAGTCCGTCCGGGTTGAAGATCGTTGTCCGGAATGACATCAATCCGGTCCGGGCCAGGGTGAACAGTCGGAGCGAAGGGCGGGCGTGGCCGGCTTCAGACGCCGCTTCCGGCGGAAAAAGCGACAACAGGGACCAGAGCCCGGCCGCCGCCCATGCTGCTCCCGTCACTTCCCAGGCTCCCGAAAATGCACGAGATAATTCTTGTTGAAGTACTTCTCCGGCAGGACGACCGGCTCGATGTCCGTGTATTCGAGGACGGTCCGCTTGGCC
>JAFGEN010000217.1 GCA_016931595.1 Candidatus Aminicenantota bacterium
TGACCCGGACCTGGCCGCCCGGATCAAGACCACCCTGATCGTCGGCGAGGGCTTTGTGACCTACGGCGGGCTTTCCGGCCGCGACCTGGAGGCGATCGCCCAGGGGCTGACCGAGGTCCTGGACGAGGCCTACCTCGAGCACCGGACGGCCCAGGTGGCCTACCTCGGCCGCCTGCTGGACCAAGCCGGCGTGCCTTATATCAAGCCGGCCGGGGGCCACGCGATCTACGTCCTGGCCGACCGGATCCTGCCGCATCTTCCCCGGGACAAGTATCCCGGCTGGGCTCTTTCGACGGCCCTGTACCGAGAAGCCGGGGTCCGTGCGGTCGAGATCGGTGGGGTGATGTTCGGCCGGAAAGACCCCAAATCCGGCCGGGACGTATTTCCGCCTCTGGAACTGGTCCGCCTGGCGATTCCCCGGCGGGTCTATACCGCGTCGCACCTGGCCTTTGTGGCCGAAGCCCTGGCCGCCATCGCCCGCAAGCCGGAGCGGGTGAGGGGAGTCCGGATCGTCGAGGAGCCCCGGTTCCTCCGCCACTTCACCGCCCGTTTTGAAGAGGTCGACTGAGATCTCGCGCGATCGGCTGTTGATTCGTCCGTTTCTCTGATATAATCGCGGCGAGGATCACGTCGATGATCTTTCAGTTCCCGCCCTGGGGCGCAGCCTTCATTCTGGGTGCGGCGGTCACTGTTGTTCTCGCGGTCCGCGCCTGGCCCCGGCGGCGTTCGTCGGGCGGCTGGGCGTTTTTCCTGTTGATGGTCTCGTTGTCGTGGTGGCTGGCGACGGCGGCCCTGGAGGCGTTTTTCGTTTCGGTTCCTCAGAAAGTCTTCTGCTCTCAACTCGAATACCTGGCGGTGGCCAGTGTTGGTCTTTTGTTTTTTTTCTTTTCCCTCGATTACTCCGAATCGGCGGGAAGAATCTCTCCCGCGATCAGGAATGTTCTCTGGATCGTCCCGGCCGGGGTCGTGGTCCTGGCCTTCACCAACGCCTCGCATGGTTTGATCTGGTCGAGCCTTGCGCCCGCGAGCCAGGGATCCTTTTCGATCGTGATTTACGGGTATGGGCCGGCTCTTTGGTTTTTCACGGGATATTCCTATCTCCTCTTGCTGGGCTCGACCTTGATTCTTTTCAACTTGGCGGCCAGAACCCGGGGCTTGGTCAAAAGTCAAGCGGCTTGGATCATCGCCGGAGCACTCGCCCCGTGGGCCGGCAACGCGATCTATATGCTCAAGCTCGGCCCGCGGGGCGTTGAGTTGACGCCCCTGGGATTTATCCTTTCGGGCATCGCCTTCTCTCACAGCCTTGTTCGGTTCCGCCTGCTCCACACCACGCCCGTCGCTTATAGCAGCGTTTTTGACTTCATGACCGATGCCGTGATCGCCTTCGACATGGACCGCAAGATCATCGAGGCCAATCCGGCCGCCGGAATCCTTTTTTCCGTCTCCAAGGAACAATACGGCCTTCCGTTGGACGATGTTCTGAAGCCTTGGCCCGAGTACCGGGACCGTGTGTCGGCGGTCATTCCTCTGTCCGGGACCCGGTCGATGCAGAGCCGGCGGGGCGATGATTGGCTGGAGACGCGGCTGTTCAATATCTACAACCGGGCCGGGGAGGTCAAGGGTGGATACCTGCTGGCCCGGGATATCACCGAGAGCAAGCGGGCCGAGGAAGAGAGGACCGCCGCCCAGGAGCGGATCCAGCTTCAGCGGAACGTCCTCCTTCAATTCTCCATGTCCTCCGCCTCGGCCGAGGGCGACTTCCCCGCGGCCATGCGGGAGATCACCGAAGCGGCCGCCCGGACTCTTGGAGTCGAACGGGTCGGCATCTGGCTGGGGAGCGCCGAAATCGGCAATATCCGCTGCCCCGAAATCTATGAGCTGTCCAAGGATCTCCACTCCCCCGGCCCCGTTCTCGAGGCCGCCCGGTACCCCCGGTATTTCGAGGCCCTTCATCGGGACCGGATCGTTGATGCCGTCGATGTCTTCGCCGATCCCCGGACGCGGGAATTCTCCGAGGATTATTTTCGTCCGCTCGGGATCGGATCGCTTTTAGATTCCGCCGTCCGGGTGTCGGGAATGGTCGTCGGCTTGGTCAGTTGCGAACATGTCGGCCCTCCGCGACGCTGGCTTCCCGACGAGATCCGCTTCGCGGCCGAGGTTGCCGATGCGGCCGCCCATGCATACGCCAACTGGGAGCGGCGGAAAATCGAGGACGCCCGACGGGAGAGCGAAGAGCGTTTTCGGATGCTTGTGGAGGGGGCGCCCGACGGCATTTTTGTCGAAGCCCTGGGGAATTTCGCCTACGTGAACGAAGCCGCGGTCCTGCTCTTCGGGGCGAAATCGGCGGATGAACTTTTAGGGAGGCCCGTGCTCGACCGGATTCATCCCGACAGCCGGGAACAGGCCCGGGAGCGAATGGGCTTGACCAATGAGGCTCGGACAAATATCCCCCGGATGGAGGAAATCATCCTTCGGCTCGATGGAACAACGGTTCCGACGGAAACGGCTGCCGTGGCCGTCCGGCACCGAGGCTTGGACGGCATCCTGGTTTTCGTCCATGACATCACCAGGAGAAAAACGGCGGCCGACGCCCTTCAAGCTTCTCTCGAGGAAAAAGTCGTCCTGATCCGCGAGATTCAGAACCGCGTCCGGAACAACATGCAACTGGTCTCCTCGCTTCTCAACCACCAAGCCGGGGCGTTTTCCGACCCGGCCTTGCGGAGCGCATTCCAGTCCAGCCGCGACCGGATCAAGGCCATCACCCTGGTTCATGAGCGCTTGTACCGGTCGGGGGACCTGGCCCGAATCGATTTCGGCGAGTACCTCCAGAACCTGGTCATCCACCTCTTCCAGGTGTACCAAATCGACCCCGGCCGGATCCGGTACGAGTTCAAGCTGGACCCTTCGCGCTTCGATGTCAATGTGGCCATCCCCCTCGGGCTGATTGCGAACGAACTCGTCCTCAATTCGCTTCAGCATGCGTTCCCGAACCAGCTCCGGGGAAGGATCTTCATCCGGTTGTCTCGAAACGGCGAGCGCTTCCATACCCTCGAAATCGCGGATGACGGCGTGGGGATCCCGGGCGACTTCAGTCTGGCGGAGGCCGGGACGCTGGGTTTTCAGCTGACGGCGATGCTGGTCGAGCAGATCGAGGGAGTGGTCAAAGTCGAAACGAAACCCGGAACGTCGTTTACCATCACCTTTCCGGATAAGCCCGCCGACTGCGAAATCGATTGACCCGTCAAAGCCGGTAGAACCACATCAGCGGAAGCCAGAGTTGATGCCCGTAAGGCAGAGGCTTGTGGTTGACCAGGATCTCGGTCCCTTCCCATTCGTGGACGGTGTTGAACAGGTCGAAGAGGGCCTCGACCTCGGCCGGGGTGTAAACGGCCGAATGACGGGTCCATTCCCCTTCGCCTTCCTCCCGGTAAGAGGGATTCTGCCTGGCCATAAGGACGGCCTTGGGAAAGCGGGGATCGGAATTCCGGCGGAAGACGACCGTGATGCGGAAGGACTTGGCTTTCGTGCTCGGACGGAGGATGTCGTCGAGCTTTTCCCGGGTTGAGCGGTCGGTTTCCATATTCATATTTTACTCGAAATCGGGTTTTTATTATAGAATACCCGCCATGATGAAGGCGATGACCTTCAGCCGATTCTCCCGAAGGAGGACTCCATGACCGAACCCCGCACCCTTCCCCGTTTGATGGAATCGAGCGCCGCCAAGTATCCCGACAACCCCATGATGTGGGAGAAAAAAACCGACGCCTACGAGCCGACGAGCTACGCCCGGATGCGGGAGCGCATCCACGCCTTCGGCGCCGGCCTGATGTCCCTGGGCTTGAACAAGGGCGACCGTGTCGCCCTGATCTCCGAGGGCCGGAACGATTGGGTGATGAGCGAAATGGGAATCCTGTATTGCGGAGCGATCAACGTCCCCCTTTCCATCAAGCTTGACGAGCCGTCCGACCTCAAGTTCCGCCTGAGCCACTCCGGGTGCCGGTTCGTGATCGTTTCCCAGGGCCAGGTGGAGAAGATCCGACGGATCAAGAACGACCTGCCCGAGATGGAAAAGGTCATCGTCCTGGACGAGCTCAAGTCGTATGAAAGCGACGAGCTGTACGCGGGGGAGGTGCTGGAAGCCGGGTCGGCCCTTTCTCCGGAGGCCCGGGAGGCCTTCCAGAAGCGCTGGCAATCGGTCGGGGAATCCGATTATGCCAA
>JAFGEN010000218.1 GCA_016931595.1 Candidatus Aminicenantota bacterium
CAACCCGGTAAGCAGATGAAAAAAGTTCTCATCCTCGGCAGTGGCGCTCTGAAAATCGGCGAAGCCGGCGAATTCGACTACTCAGGCAGCCAAGCCATCAAGGCCCTCAAGGAAGAGGGCCTCGAGGTCGTCCTGGTCAATCCAAACATCGCCACCATCCAGACCTCGGAATTCCTGGCCGACCGGGTCTATTTTCTGCCCGTAACCCCGAATTTCGTCGAACAGGTCATCGCCAGGGAAAAGCCGGACGGCATCCTGCTGTCCTGCGGCGGACAAACCGCCCTCAACTGCGGCGTGGCCCTGGCCAAGTCCGGAGTTCTGGCCCGGTTTGGCGTCGAAGTCCTGGGAACTCCGGTCAAATCGATCGAGGACACCGAGGACCGGGAGCGGTTCAACGCCCGGCTGGCCGAAATCGGGCTGAAATCCCCCCGGGGATTCGCCGCCGCAACGATCCAGGATGGGCTCCGTGTCGCCCGCAAGATCGGGTATCCGGTCATGGCCCGGGTCGCCTATGCCCTCGGCGGTCGGGGAAGCGGAATTTCTCGCAACGAGACCGAACTTCGGGAGGCGTTAAAAAAGGGCTTCGCCTCCTCTCCCCAGGTTCTCATCGAGGAATACTTGGAGGGCTGGAAAGAAGTCGAATACGAAGTCGTCCGCGACCGGGACGACAACTGCATCGCCGTCTGCAACATGGAAAATTTCGACCCGATGGGGATCCACACGGGTGAAAGCATCGTCATCGCTCCATCGCAGACGCTGACCAACGCCGAATACCACATGCTCCGCGAGATCGCCCTGGCCGCCGTCCGCCATCTGGGCATCGTCGGGGAGTGCAACATCCAGTACGCCCTCCATCCAAAAACGGGCGATTATCGGATCATCGAAGTCAACGCCCGGCTGTCTCGAAGCTCCGCCCTCGCGTCCAAGGCCACCGGATATCCGCTGGCGGCCGTGGCGGCCAAGTTGGCCCTCGGCCGGTCCCTGCCTTCGATCCTCAACTCGATCACCAAAAAAACCTCGGCCTGCTTCGAGCCGGCCCTGGACTACCTCGTGGTCAAGATCCCGCGCTGGGATTTGAAGAAGTTCCGCCGGGTCTCGAAAAAGATCGGCTCGGAGATGAAGTCGGTCGGGGAAGTGATGGCCATCGGCCGGTCGTTCGAGGAAGCCCTCCAGAAGGCGACGCGGATGCTCCAGATCGGGGTCTACGGAGTCGTCGGAAACGACAGCTACGCGTTCGACGACCTGGAGCTCGAACTGCGCCAGCCGACCGACGAGCGTCTGTTCGGTGTGGCCGAGGCCCTCAAAAAAGGCTGGGAGATCGACCGAATCCACCAGTCGACCCGCATCGACCGGTGGTTTCTCACCAAGATCAAAAACATCGTCGAGACCGAATCCCGGCTGGGGGCCTTGAAGAAAGGCGCCGTCCTGCCCGAGGGCCTTCTCCTCGAAGCCAAGAAGCGCGGCTTCTCGGACAAGCAGATCGCCATACTCACCGGGTCCAAGGAAAGTCTGGTTCGGGCCCGGCGGGACCGCCTCCGAATCCGGCCGGCGGTCAAACAGATCGACACCCTGGCCGCCGAGTACCCGGCCAGGACGAATTACCTGTACGAAACATATCACGGGACCGAGGACGATGTGCCGTTCGTCCGGAAAAACCGGAAGGTGATGGTCCTCGGATCCGGCTCCTACAGCATCGGGTCATCGGTGGAATTCGACTGGTGCTGCGTCTCGGCCGTCCGGACCTTGAAAAGGCTGGGATACGAAACGCTGATGGTCAATTACAACCCCGAGACGGTCTCGACGGATTACGACATCTGCGACCGTCTCTATTTCGAGGAGCTCAGCTTCGAGCGGGTCCTGGACATCTACCGGCGGGAGAAACCGCTCGGTGTCATTCTCTCAATGGGCGGCCAGGTCCCCAACAACATCGCCCTCAAGTGCCATAAGGCCGGGATGCGGATCCTCGGCACTTCGCCTGAATCGATCGATACGGCCGAAAACCGGTACAAGTTTTCCCGGCTTCTGGATGAGCTGGGAATCGACCAGCCCGCCTGGCGGGAGCTCCGGAGCGTCCCCGAAGCCCGACGGTTCACCCGGGAGGCCGGCTACCCGGTCCTCGTCCGGCCGTCCTACGTCCTGAGCGGGGCGGCGATGACCGTGGTTTTCGACGAAAAGGACCTCGAGGTCTACCTCGAGAAGGCCTCCAAGGTCTCCCCCGCCTACCCGGTCGTCATCAGCAAGTTCATCCTCAAGGCTAAAGAGCTCGAGTTCGACGCCGTGGCCTGCGACGGTAAAATCATCGCCTCGGCCGTGGTCGAGCACGTAGAAAACGCCGGCGTCCACTCGGGCGATGCGACGATGGTCCTGCCTCCGCAGAAAACGTACATCGCGACCATGCGAAAGGTCCGCGAGACCGGCCGCCGGATCGCCGAGGCCCTCGACATCACCGGCCCGTTTAACCTCCAACTCCTCGCCAAGGACAACGCCCTCAAGGTCATCGAGTGCAACCTCCGGGCCTCCCGCTCGTTTCCCTTCGTCTCCAAGGTCTCCAAGGTGAACTTCGTGGACCTGGCGGTCGAAGCGATGATGGGTCGCAAGCCGAAATGCGGAAAAACCACCCTCGATCTGAACTACGTCGGAGTGAAGGCCCCGCAGTTCTCCTTCTCCCGGTTGAGAGGGGCCGATCCGACCCTCGGGGTGGAGATGGCCTCGACCGGTGAAGTCGCCTGCCTCGGCGAGGACGTCCAGGAAGCGTTCCTCAAATCGCTGCTTTCGGCCGGCTATACCATGCCGAGAAAGGGCATTCTCCTCAGCATCGGCAGCCGGGCGGATAAGATGCGGTTCCTTGAATCCGCCCGGACGCTTCAGGAGATGAAACTCCCCATCTACGCCACCGAGCAGACCTCGCGGCTACTCTCCGACAACGGCATCCCCAATTCCCGGCTTTTCAAGGTTCACGAGAAGAAGCGGCCGAACATCCGCGACTTCATCGCCGAACGGAACATCGATTTCGTCATCTCCATTCCCGACCCGGAGCGGAAGGCCGCTTTCGACAGCGATTACGAGCTGCGGCGGATGGCCGTTGATTTCGGCGTCCCGCTGCTGACCAACCTCCAGGTCTCTGAGCTTCTGGTCCAGTCGCTGGCCGCCAAAAAGCCGGAAGACCTGCTGGTCAAGGCCTGGGACGAGTATTCCTAACGAAAAAAAATGCCCGCCGGACCTTTCGATCCGGCGGGCGGGTTTGACTTTAAATTCGGCCCGGTCGCTCAGCGCTGGATGTCGGCCATATTGATGAAGTCGGTCTTTTTGAAGCCGGCGGGAACGGCGTAGACCCCGGCCGGGGCGCTCTTCTTGGAGATCTCGACGACTTCAGTCGTGGAGCGCATCTTGGCTCCCATGATCTCGCCGCTGGTCTCCGAGGCGATCTGGTAGCCTTTGATCTTGGCCATCTCCTTGGCCGAGGCGTCATCCAGGCGCATCATCCCCTTGGCCATCTCCACCATGAACTTTGCGTTGAATTTCACCGTGTCGAAGGGGACGTCGGTCGAGGCCCAAACCTTGGTCGTGATCGGCATGCCCATGATCGACATGACCATGGTGTAGCCCTGGCAGTTCCAGGAACCGATCTTCTTGGTTTCGCCCGAGGGAGAGACCTTGGCCGACATGATGATCATAGAGGCCATGGCGGACATCTCGGGAGGCAGAAGCTTGCTGAAGTCGAGGGGCAGAGCCGCCTCGACGTAGGTCTTGCTGCCGTAATTGACCATGATGAAGACCTTCTTGGCCGCGTCGATGATAATCCCGTTGTCCCCGGTCCGGTTGAAGAACACGTTGTCGCTGATCCAGGCCTCGGAGACCGTATCGGTCGCCGGAGTATTCTGGCCCATGACCGACATCGCGTCGGTATGGGACTTGCTCTTGATATAGATGTCCGCGCTCAGGGAGAGAGCGGCCATCGCGATGATCGTCAGCCCGACGATGAATTTTTTCATGTGAAGATCCGGACGGAGGGGCTCTTACTTGCCCAGGATGAAGGTCGCCCCGAGGGCGCCGCCCACGCCGGCCCAATGGCCGATCAGCGAGCCGATGGCCCGAAGGCTGACGGCGATTTTCGGGCTGACGAAATACCGGACGCCCGCGATGAGCTGGAGATAGAGGCCGGAGCTTCCGGAGCCCGAATCGTCCCAGCCGGAGTAGCCGGATTTATATTTCCAGGAATAGATGGAATAGCCCAGTCCGGCCCCGGCGTAGAGGTCCAATTTATCCGTGGGGATTTTGGTGAAGTGATAGGCCGCTTCCGCCGCCAGATTGATCAGCGTCTCGGACCACCACTCATCGCTCCAGAAATTGAACATCGCCGACCCGCCGATGCCGATATTCTCGGTCAGGCCGTATTCGACGTTGACACCGAAGGGGATGCTGCCGCCCCAGGAGTTGATTCCGAACTGGGGCGTCACATAGATGCCGCCCTTCCAGAATTCCTTTGTCCCTGCCGTCGCCGCGCCGGCCAGCAGGACCAGGACCGAAACCACAACCAACGTTGTTTTCTTCATGGATTCTCCTTTCAGAATCGACCTTGGTTATCATAAAGAGCCGAGCCGCCAAAGTCAAGAAATTATTACTACAAATCCGATAGGCTATTAGGTAAAATGGGCCGTTCTGTGAGGGTCCGGCCCTCCGAGCCCCTTCCGTTCGTCCCGTCCCTTGTGGTAGAAAGAATCGATGCGCCGGAAAACCGTGTTTTTTCTGCTCCGCCTGGCCCTCGGCCTGGGAGGGCTGACCGCCGTCTTCCTTCTGTCCCGGGCGAATTTCCCGGACATCGGAAAAGCCCTGAAGGAAGCCTCCTGGAGCTGGCTGGCCCTGTCTTTCTCCCTTCATGCCTTCGGCCTTCTCTTCAGCGCCTACCGCTGGCAAATCCTGGCCGAGGCCCAGGGCGACAGGATCCCCCTCGGTTTCCTGTTGAAGTCCTACCTCATCGGCAAGTTCTTCAACACGTTCCTTCCGACCAGCTTCGGCGGCGATATCGTCCGCATCTGGGACGGCTCGAAGTACTCCACCTCGATCGTCAAATCCTCGGCCATCGTCGTCGTCGAGCGGATGACCGGGGTCCTCGTTCTGTTTCTTTTCGCCCTGGCCGCTTCGCTGGGCCGCCTTGATATGGCCGAAAAGGTTCCCGTGATCTGGGTCGCCCTGGCTTTGGGGCTGGCCGGCCTGGCCTCGGTTGTCGCCTTCTTTCTTCCGGGGACCGGCCGGGCTCTCCTCCGCGGTCCCGCCCGCGGATTTTTCCGAAAGGCGTTCGACAAGGCCGCCCGATTC
>JAFGEN010000021.1 GCA_016931595.1 Candidatus Aminicenantota bacterium
CATAGGCGCCGTCTGGTTGCAGTCTCCGGGCCTTGACGTTGTCCTGGAAGAAGACATCGAGAATCGCCGTCAACCGCCTTCGGCAGGTTTCCTCCTCGATCGGAACGAGAAGTTCGACCCGGCGCTCGAGGTTTCGGGGCATCCAATCGGCGCTCGAGATGAAGACCTTCTCTGTTCCCCCATTGTGGAAGTGAAGGATGCGGCCGTGTTCGAGAAAACGGTCGACGATGCTGACAACCGTGATGTGTTCGCTCAGTCCGGGGACTCCGGGACGGAGGCAACAGACGCCGCGGACATTGAGAAGGACCTCGACGCCGGCCTGGGAGGCCCGGTAAAGGGCTTGGATGATCTCCGGGTCGGAGAGCGAGTTCATCTTGGCCCGGATCAATCCGGTTTGGCCCTGTTTGCTCCGTTCGGCCTCGCCGTCGATCATTTCAAGGAGCCGGTTTTTGAGCCCGAGCGGCGCCGCCTCGAGCTTGAGATACGGCAGGGATTGGGACAGGCCCGTGATGGTGTTGAAGAACGCCGATGCGTCCGCGGCATAGTCCTCCCGGCAGGTCATGTAGCCGACATCGCTGTATAAGCGGGCCGTCTTCTCGTTGTAGTTGCCCGTGCTGAAGTGGAGGTAACGCCGAATGCCGGATGATTCGCGCCGGACGATGATGCAGATTTTCGCGTGGGTTTTCAGGCCCCTGACTCCGTAGATGACCTGGGCCCCGGCCTGTTCGAGCTCGACGGCTCCGACCATGTTCCGGGCTTCGTCGAACCGGGCTTTGAGCTCGACGACCGCCGTGACATGCTTGTCCCGTTCGGCCGCCCGGATGAGCGAGGCGACAATAGGGCTGTCCTCGCCGGTCCTGTATAAAATCTGCTTGACGGCCAGCACCTGGGGATCGTCCGCCGCCTCCGCGATCAGACGTTCGACGGGCGCGAAGTCGTCGTAGGGATGGAACAGCAGGATATCCTTGCGGCCGAGAATCTCGAAGAGGGATCGACCCGCGGCCATTTCCGGCAGGGGCTGGGGCGTCCAAGGTTCGATCTTGAGGGCATCGAAACCGGGTTGGTTGGCCAGGCGGAAGTAGGCCGAGATGTCAAGAGGCCCGGGGATGAGGGCGAGCCGGTCCGGAGGAACAGCGAAGGTCTTTCGAAGGAAGGCCCGGGCCGCGGCCGAAGCCCCGGCATCGATCTCGAGACGGACGCAGGCGCTCTGTTTGCGCTCGACGAGGACCTGCTTCATCTCCGCTAAAAGATCGGCCGCCTGGTCCTCGCGCACGGCCATCTTGGCGTTCCGCAGGACGCGGAAGGGCACGCTCTCGAGAAGATCCTCTCCTTGGACAAACCGGTCGGCGAAGCGGGCCACGACCTCCTCGAGGAGAAGGAAATGATGGCCGTTTTCAGCCGGTAACGCGACAAACCTGGCCAGGCCCTTGGGCAGGGTCACGATGAGCGACCGCGGCTCCTCCTTGCCGCCGGCTCGGGTTCGGAAGCGGAGGAGCAGGTTGAGACGGAGCCCGGCCAGGGCGGGAAAGGGCCGGTCCGCGGAAACGGCCACGGGTGTAAGGATGGGCAGGATTTCGCGGATGAAAAGCCGTTCGAGAAAGGCATTCTCCCCGGGTGTCAGCTCATTGAGGAACCGCCGCCTGATGCCGGCCGAGGAGAGAAGACCCTCCAACTCCCGCCGGGAATCGTATTGGTCCTCGACCAAGCTCTCCGTCCGGACTCGGATTTCCTTGAGGAGGGAGGCCGGTGTGTATCCCGAGAGGTCCGGCTTGTCGCGTCCCTGGGCGGCAAGCATTTGCAAGCCGCCGACCCTGACCATGAAGAATTCATCCATGTTCGACCCCGAGATGGCCAGGAACTTGAGCCTTTCGAGAATCGGCAAGGAATCGTCCCGGGCTTCTTCCAGGACGCGGCGGTTGAATTCGAGCCAGCTCAACTCGCGGTTGAGGAAGATGCTTGCGTGATCAGGCATGCGGCCGCCCCTCCCCGGCGCCCCGTCCCTCTCGCAGGACCACTTTGAGACCGTAAATGTCCTCGAACAGCAGCCCTTTTTCCTTGAGGGCCAGGCGTTCCAGGGTCAGATCCTCGGCGCCGTCGATGGTGATCATCATCTCGTCCTTGGTCAGTTCGATCCGCGGGTTACCCGCCAATTGGAGATGATTCCGGTCGAGGGCGTCTGCGACCCTGAGGATGGCCGCTTTCTTTGAGACCGTGATCCGGGTGTCCCGGTCGAGGGCGGCGAATTCGGGATGATTCAGGGACGGCAGGGCCCGGCGGTGGTATCGGGCGATGAGGGCGGCCAGCCGCACATCTTCCCGGGAGAGGCCGAACAGTGTGCTGTTCTGGATGAGGTACATGGAGTGCTTGTGGTGGCTCCGGTTGCTGATGTAGCCGCCGACCTCGTGGAGGAGCGCGGCGACCCGCAGGATCAGCTCATGACGCGGGTCGAGGTGGAACTCGCTCTGGAGGACCCGGAAAAGGCGGACGCTCATGTCGGCGACGAACCGGGCGTGCTTTTCATCGATCGCGTATTTTTCCCCCAGGAGCATGGCCTGGCGGACGACTTCCTCGGCGAAGGCGTCGTTCCAGGAACGCTCGGAGGCGATTTCCCGAAGAAGGCCGTCTCGGAAGGTCGTCTTGGGAATGAGAATGGTCTCGACCGCGAACGTTCGGCAGAGGATGACATAGGCGAAGAGGCCCGGTCCGAGCGTTTCGGCTTCCTCGAAGCTCAATTTGAACCGTTTGACGAGCTTGTCGGCCGCGAGTGGGATGACCTTGTCGGCGAAGGCGGAAAAGGTCTTGATGTCCAAAGTCAGGAGAGCCCGTTCCGGCCAGTCCGAAGACATTTTCGAGGCGGCGAATTGGGCGTCGCCGGACATGGCGACGAGCACCGGGCCGGCCACGGGCGGAACATCGCGCTTCATGGTCTCGGTCGCGCGGCCGATGTGCTGGCCGAGAATCCGGCGAACCCGCTCGCTCGGCGCAAGGGAGGTCTCGAGCGTCTCCCGCATCCGCAAAGTTCCGAGCTGGTAGGCGTTGGAGAAAGCAACCCGACCCTGCCGGAGCAGAAACAGCTCGGTGCTGCCGCCGCCGACCTCGGCGAACAGCACGCTGGCCTTGGCCAGGTCGGGCTTGAGCGCGAAAACCTCCTGGGCGGCCAGGAATGTCAGCCGGTTCTGTTCGGCCTCATCGATAATCCGCAGCCGGATGCCGGTGGCCACGATCACCCGGTCCCGGAAGCTGTCGGCGTTGGCCGCCTCGCGGACCGAGCTGGTCGCCACAGCCAGGACCTGGCTGTTGTCCGTGATGCCGTATTCACGCATGACCGATTGGAAACCCTTGAGGACCTCGATGCACCGGCCGATGGTCTCCTGGCCGATCCGGCCCGTGGTGAACGTATCTTTACCGAGGGCAACGGGTTTGCGGAGCGATTCGAGGCGGCGGATGCCGCCGTCGTGGACGATCTCGGCGATGTCCATGCGGACGGCCGTGGCCCCGATGTCGATGACCGCGGCCATGCGGGATTTCCCGGCCTCCGTGCAGGTTCCCGGCCCGGACGGTTTCATCTCGTCCATGGCTCAGGCTCCGCCGGCCGCGGCCAGGGCCGCGGCGCCGAGGACAGTGGCGTTATCCCCCAACTTGGCCGAAACGATCCTGAGGTCCGAGGTAAAAGCCCTCATGGCCTGTCCACGGACGGCCTTTCTGATATCGCCCACAATCAGGTCTGGGAGCGCTTCCACGAGCCCGCCGCCGAGAACGACCACGTCCGGGGCCAGGAGGTTGACCGCGTCGGCGATGGCCGAGCCGATGCGCCTGGCGGCGTTGCGGACGATTGTTTCAACAACGGCATCTCCCGCCTGAATGGCCTTGGCCAACGTTCCGCTCTTGATTTCCGAAAGGTCCGTCCCGGCCAGGCGGCGCAAGGCCGGGGCTTCGCCCCGATAAACGGCCGCGGCGGCCTCGGCCGAAATCGCCAACCTGCCGGCCACGCTTTCCAGGCAGCCGCGTTGTCCGCATCCGCACTGCCGGCCGTCCGCCTCGACCCGGACGTGGCCGATTTCCATGCACGATCCGGTGCGGCCGCGTATGATCCGGCCTTCGTAAACACAGGCTCCGCCGATCCCCGTCCCGGGGAATACGCCCAGGACGCACCTGGCGTCCCGGGCGGCTCCGAATCGGTACTCTCCATATGTGCCGGCGTCCACATCGTTAGCGATGACCGTGCGGCATTTGAATGTCTTTTCCAAGGTTTGTTTGAGCGGGACGTTATGCCAGGCCAGGTTGGGAGCATGGAGAATGATGCCGCGGTCCAGATCGAGCGGCCCGGGGCAGCCGACGCCGATCCCTTCGAGTTCCTCTTTTTTAATCCCGGTCTCTCCCAGGACGTCCTCGATCAGTTTTTGGATTCTTTCCAGCACCTCGGCGGCGCCGTCGGCGCCCTTGGTCTTCGCCCGAAGAGAGGACACGACCCCGTATTCCTCATCGAAGACGGCCGCCATCATCTTGGTCCCCCCGAGGTCGAAACCGAGGCGGTAACGCCGGGCCGATTCTTTCATCG
>JAFGEN010000219.1 GCA_016931595.1 Candidatus Aminicenantota bacterium
AAGGTCGAGACGCTGACCCACAAGAAGGCGGCCCGTCTACGAAACCGCCATATCGGTTTCATCTTCCAGACCTTCAACCTCCTCCCCGTCTACACCGTTTACGAAAACGTCGAGTTTCCCCTGCTCCTGCTGAGCATGACGGCGTCCGAGCGGCGCAAGGCCGTCCGGGAAGCCCTGGCCTGGGTCGGCCTGGCCGACCGGGAGCATTCCCGGCCGGCCCAACTGTCCGGCGGACAGAGCCAGCGGGTCGCCATCGCCCGGGCGGTTGTCAAGAAACCCGGCCTGGTCCTGGCCGACGAACCCACGGCCAACCTCGATGCCGAGAATTCCCATCATATCCTCCAGACGATGGAAGACATCAACCGGAACCTCGGGACGACGTTCCTGTTCTCCACCCACGATGCCAAGGTCATCCAGCACCTGAGGCGGAAAATCACCTTGATCGACGGCCGGGTGGCCGCCGATGAAAACGTTTCGGCGTGAGGAGGCGGCCATGATCATCCCCAAGCTCGCGCTTCGAAACCTCATCGGCAACGGGGCCAAGACCTGGCTCAACGCCCTGGTTCTTTCGTTCTCCTTCGTGGCCATCATCTGGGGCCAGAGCATATTCGAGGGCATGGACAAGGAGATGTCCAAGGTCACAATCGACCAGGAAGCCGCCGGCGGCCAGTACTGGGCCGGGGTTTATGATCCCTACGACCCGACTTCGTTCGACGAGGCGCCGGCCGCGATTCCCGCGGACCTCTCGGCCGAGGCGGCCGAGGGCCGGGCCGTTCCGATTCTGATCGTTCCCGGAACCATCTATCCCAAAGGCCGGATGATGTCCGTTTTACTCAAAGGCGTCGATCCCGGCCAATCCGTCCTCAAACTCCCCTTCGGCAGCCTCAAAGGAGGGAGCGGAAACATCCCCGGACTGGTCGGAACCCGGACGGCCAAAAGCGCCGGGCTCTCCAAGGGCGATACGGTGACCGTCCGGTGGCGGGACGCGGCCGGGACGTTCGACGCGGCCGACATCGAGATCGTCGACATCTTCCAGACCCAAGTCCAGACCGTCGACGTCGGCCAGGTCTGGATGCCGATTCAAACGCTCCAGGAAATCACCGGCAGGTCTGGCCAGGCGACAATCGTCACCGTTCCCGAGGGCGCCGCTCCCAAAACCTACGCCGGCTGGGCATTTCAGGATCATGACGTCCTTTTAAAAGACATCAAGAGCTTCATCCAGGCCAAGGCCATGGGCTTCTCGATTTTTTATGTCACCCTGATGGCCATGGCCCTGCTGGCCATCTTTAACACCCAGATTTTATCCATCTGGCACCGCCGCCGGGAGATTGGGACGATGATCGCCCTGGGCATGCCCCGCGGACGGGTCATCGGGCTCTTCACCCTGGAGGGCTCGCTGCTTTCGATTTTGGCTGCGGCAGTCGGGGCAGTCTACGGCCTCCCGCTTCTTATTTACATGGCCAAGCACGGCTGGGTTCTGCCGGCCGGACAAGCCGACAGCTTCGGCCTCGCCTTGAATAAAGCCCTCTACCCGGCTTATAGCCTCGGGCTGGTGATCATGACGATTCTCATCGTCCTGGCCGCCACGACGGTCGTCAGCTTCCTTCCGACCCGAAAAATCGCCACCCTCAAACCGACCGATGCGCTCAAGGGGAAATGGTCATGATCCGATTTCTCTTCAAAGGCTTGATCCGGGACCGCTCCCGGGTCCTCCTCCCGTTCCTGACCGTGGCCATCGGAGTCTTCCTGACGGTCTTCATGTTCGGCTACATCAAGGGCGCCGAATACCAGATTATCGAATTCAACGCCGACCTTTTGACCGGCCATGTGAAAATCATGACCAGGGGCTATGCGGCCGAGCCCGAGTCCCTTCCCAATGACCTGGCCCTTGATGGCACAGACAAGCTCGTCGCGGAGCTTCGGTCGGATGACCCGGGAATGACCTGGGCGCCGCGCATCCGGTTCGGCGGCCTGCTCGACGTCCCGGATGAATACGGCGAAACGAAATCCCAGGGGACCGTCCTCGGGACGGCGGCCGACATCCTCGCGCCGGGAAGCCCCGAAATCCACCGGCTCGGTCTCGAGAACACGGTCGTCAAGGGCCGCCTGCCGCAAAAACCCGGCGAAATCCTTGTCGGCGAAATTCTAGCCGACCGCCTCGAGCTCGAACCGGGCGGAACGGCCACATTGATCGGCTCAACGATGAACGGCTCGATGGCCACGGCCAACTTCACGGTCAGCGGCGTCGTCCGGTACGGCGTCCGGGCTCTCGACCGGACCGGTCTGGTGATGGATATCGCCGACGCCCGAACACTCCTGGACATGGAGGACGCGGCCGGAGAAATCCTCGGATGGCGGACGGACGGCCCCTACGAGCGGGAACACATCGAAGGCCTGGCCGCCCGGTTCAACGCCCGGCCCGGGGCCGACGGCGGCGGCGAGTTCGCCCCGGTCATGAGGACCATCCGCGACCAGAGCGATATGGCCGCCATGCTGGACCAGTTCGGAGCGGTCCAGGGAGCGGTTCTGGGGATCTTCATCCTGGCCATGTCGCTGGTGCTCTGGAATGCCGGGTTGATCGGGAGTCTCCGCCGCTACGGCGAAATCGGCGTCCGCCTGGCCCTGGGCGAGCCCAAGGGAGGCGTCTACCGGTCGATGCTGGCCGAGGCGGTCATGGTCGGCGTCCTGGGAACGATCGCCGGAACGGTCCTCGGGCTGGCCCTGTCGTACTATCTCCAAGCCCACGGGATCAACATTTCGGGCCTCATGAAAAACGCCGCCGTGATGTTGCCGTCCCATATGCGCAGCCGGGTGACGGCGGGTTCCTATTTCATCGGGTTCATCCCCGGCCTTCTCTCCACTCTCATCGGAACGGCCATCGCCGGACGGGGCATCTACAAGCGCTCGACCGCCTCTCTGTTCAAGGAGCTCGAAACATGAAAAGCAATTTTTTAAAGGTCCCATC
Source organism: Candidatus Aminicenantota bacterium (assembly GCA_016931595.1). Lineage (GTDB taxonomy): Bacteria > Acidobacteriota > Aminicenantia > Aminicenantales > UBA4085 > JAAZPG01. The sequence continues at coordinate 2,966 of JAFGEN010000219.1, forward strand.
GCGGCTCGGAATTGGACGGCCTGCCGTCGGATTTGTCATCTTGTTCTTGGCCGCAGAAGCTCTTCTTGCCGGGCTGATTGCTCCGGAGCAAACCGCGCTTTCCCCGGCCGCCCTTCTCGAGAAAATCGACGAGAACGCCGTCCCCGGAAACAAGATCATGGTCTCGTCCATGACCATCCACGGCCGCCGCGGCGACCGGACGGTCAAATCCAAATCCTGGATCGAGGGCGACGACAAAGCCTTCACCGAATACCTCGAGCCGCCCCGGGAGAAGGGGATCAAGATGTTGAAGCTGGGAGACCAGCTCTGGACGTACACGCCGGCCGCCGACCGGGTCATCGGCATCTCGGGGAACATGCTCCGCCAGTCGGTCATGGGCTCCGACCTCTCCTACGAGGACATGATGGAGAACCGGAAGTGGTCGACGATCTATGCGGCCGCCGACGACGGGACCGAGACGGTTCTCGACCGGCCCTGCCGGATCCTCAAGCTGACGGCCTCCGTCCCGGACGTCGCCTACGAGGTGCGGCGGATCTGGGTCGACGAGTCCCGCTTCCTGGTCCTCAAGGAGGAGCGCTACGGCAAGAGCGGCCGGCTTCTCAAGACGCTCGAAGTCGGCGAGGTGAAGCAAATGGAGGGCCGGTGGGTCCAGACCCGGGCCCTGTTCCGGGACGTTCTCAAGGAAGGCGGCGGGACGGAATTCATAATCGAATCGGTCGACTTCGAAGCCGATATACCGGAGGTTTTGTTTTCGAAGGCTTCTCTTAGAAAATAACGGGGGCGGCCCAAGCTAAGCCAAAGAATACAATATATTTAAGCTTGTTATTTTCAGGAAAAATCGCCTTAAACCAGCCTTTTGACCCCCAAAAACGCGCTTCCAAGAAGAATACGGGATCTTTTATCTACCGATGAACGATCAAGAGATTCCGCCCCGGGGTCCGGTCGACGGTCAAGACGAAATGCCGCAATAAATCCGACCCGATTTTAATTCCGACCGGGAGGTCGTAGCTCGTCTTGCGCCGGACAGCGGCGACGCGGAACCTGGAAATCCTCAAGTCCAGGCCGCCTATCGAGACCGGGATTTCCGAGGCGCAGATGTCGCCGCCCCGGGACTTTGTGACCGGCATCGCGCCTAGAAGGCCCGGATCGACGATCGTATGGCTGCTCCCGTTGTCGATGTAGATAATGGTTTCGCGGCCGTTCACGGTTCCTTTTAAATAAAGTCCATACTTGTTCCAGTCGGGCGAGATCAGGAGGGGAATCGAGATCAATCCTCCGCCGGTCATCAGGACCTCGGGAAACGGCTTCTCCGTCACGGCCAAAATTTTTTCCCGGTAATCGAGGGTGAACCGCGTGTTTTCGATGTACTCCAGGCTGATCGCCCCGTCGTTCGGCGCCGATGAAAATATTTTCCAATCGAAGAGGTCGCAGACCACCCGCTCGAAGGTCTTCCCGAACGCCTCCACCCGGTTGAGGATGACTTCCTTGCCGCTTCCCCGCGGCCGGCCGTCGGCGTAGCTTGTCTTCAACTCCCGGACGAATTCATACTTGATTTTCTCTTCAATCGCCGTTGTCACCAGCATCCCGCCCGACGACCCGAAATCGAAAGTCAGCCAGAAGCTCTGTCCGTCGATTTTCACTTCGACCAACGGACAGGAATTCCCCCTGAACCGAAGCGAAAAAATCCTGGCTGGATCATACCCGAGGGCCGCCCGCCATTCGCGCTTGGATTGGAACCGCTCGGCATCCTTCAAAACGACCTGAGCCGAAGACACGGACCAGGCGGCAAAGAAAATCGCGGCCGGGAGAAAAAGGATTCGCTTCATCGACCGGGCCATCCTTTCGATGCCGGTATGATATTCCCGTTTTCAGTAGACAAACAAGCCCTTAGACGCCGCTTTTCGCCCCCCGAAAGCCGCCTCTAAGCTATTATTTAATGCAAAAATGAGCCGTTAAGCTTTTAGAATCAACACTTTTTCTTGGGCCGCCCCCGTGATTC
>JAFGEN010000220.1 GCA_016931595.1 Candidatus Aminicenantota bacterium
TCCCACGACCACGGCAAGACCTGGATCTTCTACGACAACCTTTCCGTCGCCCAGTTCTATGCCGCCAGCGCCGACATGCGCGAGCCTTATTACGTCTACGGCGGCCTCCAGGATAACGGCACGTGGGGCGGCCCGTCGATGAGCCGGGAGGGCGAAATCCTGACCGACTTCTGGTACAACGTCGGCGGCGGCGACGGCTTCCACACCCAGAACGACCCGACCGACTGGCGGACGGTCTACAGCGAAAGCCAGGGCGGGTCGATTTCCCGGTGGAACGTCGAGACGAGGGAATCCAAGTCCATCCGTCCGAACCAGGCCAATATCGCCAACTACAAGGACTACTTCCCCGCGGCCCCGGCCCAGCCGGCGGTCAAACCCGACCCCAGCAATCCGGAGGCCATGCGCCAAGCGTCACAGCGGATGCGCGGCCCGTTCCGATTCAACTGGAGCTCTCCGATCTTCCTCTCCCCGCATAATCCCCACACGATCTATTTCGGGGGCAACCATCTGTTCAAGTCGACCAACCGGGGCGACGCCTGGATGCTCGTCAGCCCCGACCTGACCACCAACAATCCCGAGAAGAACAAGCCGACCGGCGGCATAACCGACGACACCACCGGAGCCGAGACGCACTGCACGATCATCAGCATCAGCGAGTCCCCGATTCGGCCGGGGCTTCTCTGGGTCGGGACCGACGACGGCAACGTCCAGGTTTCGAAAAACGACGGCGTGACCTGGACCAACGTCCGGCCCAACATCAAGGGCGTCCCGCCGGAGATCTGGTGCAGCCGGGTCGAGGCCTCGCATTTCGACGAAGGCACGGCCTTCGCAACCTTCGACGGCCACCGGAGCGACGATTTCCACGTCTACGTCTTCAAGACGACGGACTTCGGCAAGACCTGGATGCCGATCACCGCCGGCATCCCCGACGGCCAGCCCGTCTATGTCATCCGGGAAGACCCCAAGAACAAGAACCTCCTCTTCCTCGGGACCGAATTCGGAGTTTTTGTCAGCCGAAACGGCGGCCAGAACTGGTCCGAATTATCCCTGAACATGCCCACCGTCGCCGTCCATGACCTGTTCATCCACCCGCGGGAGAACGACCTGATCGCCGCGACCCACGGCCGGGGCATCTGGATCATGGACGACATCACCGCCCTCCGCCAAGCCACGGATAAAGTGACGGCCCAGGACTTCGCCCTGCTCGATCCGGGCCGGGCCGGAGTCAAATGGCTCAGCATCCGGAGGGGCGGTTACGGCCGGGGCAACCTGTATTTCGCGGGCGAGAATCCCCCCTATGGGGCGATGCTTCACGTCTACTTCATGGCCAAGCCCGAAAAGCCGGCGACCCTGGAGATCAGCGATCCCACCGGCACCCAGAAAACGGTTTACCTTTTAGACGACATCGAGCCCGGGATCACCCGGCTTCTCTGGGACTTCGCCTGGGATCCGCCGGAGGCCACGATCCAAACAGCCGCCTCGAGCCTGAAAACCCAGCTCGACAACGCGGCCAAGTCGACCGAACTCACGGCCGATCAGAAATCCGTCATCTCCGACGCTCTGAAGGACCTGGAGAAAGCCGCGGGGAATTACCGGAAGATCAATGACATCCGGCAGAAGGTCATGCCCCTGCTCGGACGAGGGATGTACTTCGGAGGCGGCCGGCGGGGTTTTGGAGGCCTGTCGGCCGTGGCCGGGACATATACGGTGAAGCTGACGGTCGGCGACAAGACCGTCTCCGGCAAGGTGACGGTCCGCCTCGACCCGCTCCAGAGCGAACAGCGTTAAAAAGCAGAGGGGTCAGGTCTTGTATTTTGGTGTTTTTCGCCAAGACCTGACCCCTCGATCCTTTGAATTCTGGTCCGGGTTAATCAATCCCAGATTTCCTCATCTGTCAAACGCATGGCTGAGCGGGCACGGACAGGTCGTCCGAACGGGCAGGACCTGCGATCATGGCTGCAATTCAGAACGGAGATCGGGAGATGAGTAACCTGGCCCCGAATTCGCGCGGTTCTTCGCCCTCCCGGGCGGCCGCGCTTCACAACCTCCAGGAAATTCCCGGCGTCGGGCCGAGCATCGCCCATGACCTCTGGCGGCTGGGCGTCGGCGCGGTCGGAGACTTGAAAGGCGCCGACCCGCAGAAACTCTACGATCGGCTTTGCGAGTTGAAAAAGGCCAAGGTCGACCGCTGCTGCCTCTACGTTTTCCGCTGCGCCGTTTACTATGCCTCCCGCAAGAGACACGACCCGGAAAAATTAAAGTGGTGGAACTGGGCGGACGATCAAATCAAGAGGAAGCGCAGCTAAGATAAGTCATCGCTTAAGGCTTCCTTGGAGGGTGCGCACGGAGCGAAGCGACGGTTGCCCTAACTCGCAACGCTCGCGTAGGACGGCAAGGCCAGAGAGGGAACCCTAAGAAGGGTTCCCTCTTAAGGGTGTCCAAGTGGTGGAATTGGAAATAATCAGCGCCTCCAGTTGACGGCCATGTTGTGGGCGCCGCGGGTTGTGACATCCGGGCGGACGTCGAGCTTCATCATCCCGGGGGCGTTCCCGACATCCAGGCAAGCCGTATAGGTGAATTTCGCCAGCTTCTCCATTTTCGCGTAATCCACCCGCTCGAGGAGGTCGTTGGGCGTGTGGTAATCCTCCGTCGTCCCACAGAAAATCCAAACGCCCGGAATGCCGTACTGGATGTGGGGGAACTGGTCGCTGCGGAAAAAGAACCGGTCGGGGTGGGCCGGATTCTGGAACGCATCGTCGACCCGCATTCCGGCCGAGCGCTTCATCGCCGCCCGTAGGATTTGATCGAACTCGGTCGAAAGACAGTTCGACCCGACGAAATACACCATGTTCGGGTCGTTTCTGGCCAGCATGTCCAGGTTGATGTTGGCGCTGATATTCTCCACCGGGACGGGGCAGTGCTGGACGAAATGGTAGGCCCCGACCAGGCCCCTCTCCTCGGCCGTGCCCCAGACCATGATCACCGAGCGCTTCGGCCGTTCGATGACCAGGGCCTCGATGATTTCCAGCATCGCCACCGCGGCCGAGGCGTTGTCGTCGGCCCCGGGGTAAACGCGTCCCTCCCTCATGGAGAGGTGGTCCTGGTGGCCGGTGATGGTGATGTACTCGCTCTTCAGCTTCGGGTCCGAGCCCTCGATCACCCCGACGACGTTGGAAGCTGACGCCATCCGTTTGTCGAAATAGATCGAGGCTTCTAAAATCCGGCCGTCGACCGCCCCCGGGGCCGCCCGCTCGCCCCGCATCGCGGCCGCGATTCGGGCTTCCATCTCGGCCGAAGCCAGCCCCAGAATCGCCGCCCCCGCCGCGTGCCGGACCTCGAGCTGGACGAAGGAAACGGCGGCCGCCGGCATCGACGACCCGCTCCGCCCGCTTTGGTCGATGCTGGGATATGCGAGCCGCTCGGCGATATCGAAGCCGCGGCCGTTGTCCCTGAAATATCGTTCGCGTTCGTTCGTAATGATCGTCACCAATCCGGCCGCACCCTTCTCTCGAAGATAACGCGTAAGGAAGAACGGCGGCGGACTGCCGGCGGCCGGCCGTGGTCCTTCGGGAACAGGCAGGGCGATCGCCACGGCCATGGCCCCCTTCAGGTCGAGGCCCTCGAGCGTTTTTTCATCCGCGTCACGGGTCGTCCCGACGAAAACGACCCGGCCGGATAATGCGCCTTCGGCTGTTCCTCTCAGGCTGTACGGGGCGAACGACTGGGGAAAATAGAGCACCTGCTCTCCGCCCTCGCTCAAAATCCGAAGCCGGGACTTGGCCTGGGAAACCGTGGTCACCTCGATCGGGACGGGTTGGAAAAAGGAGCCGTCGGGCAGGATCGGCTTCAAGCCCCGAAGCTTCGCCTGCTGGGCAAGGTAAAGAGAGGCGATCTCGACGGCCGTCGAGGGCGCCGGCCGGCCTTCAAAAATCGGCGAGGCCAGGAATTCCATATGGACTTTCATGTCCGCCGCCCGGATGGCCCGGAGCCCCCGTGACTGGGCCGCAAGCGGCCCGGCCGCAATCACCCAGAAAAAGCCGACGGCGATCGCGGCCCGAACGATGTCTTTTCGAAAATGCATGGGTTCTCCTCCCCGGCCCGCGTCGAGCCGGCTGTTCCTCGCATTCCGGGACATGATATGCCGTCCCGATTCAGGGCGCAAGACGACCCGGCCTGGAGCGAGACCCCTTGTGATGATCGCAACGAAAA
>JAFGEN010000221.1 GCA_016931595.1 Candidatus Aminicenantota bacterium
CGCAAGGTCGGCCAGATCGACAACCGGGGAAGCCACTTCTACCTGGCCCTCTACTGGGCCGAGGCGCTGGCCGCCCAGGACAAGGACAAGGAACTCAAGGCGAGATTCGCGCCGGTGGCCAAGGCGCTCGGCGAGAAAGCGGCCGAGATCGACGCGAGCCTGATCGCGGTCCAGGGCAAGCCCGTCGACATGGGCGGCTACTACCACCCGGACAAGAAGAAACTCGCGGCGGCCATGCGGCCCTGCCCGACGCTGAACGCGATCATCGACGCACTGTAGGGCGCCGCGGGTCCGTCGCGCCCCCGGTCGGGGAACGACCATCGAGGTTGCCTGCTCCCAGACGGCCAATCCGGCGATGAACCGGGCTCCGGGCGGGATGAGGATATTCTATATCGCCCATTTCGACTGTGCCGGCGCCGGCGGACATGCCGCGCATGTCCGAGGATGTTTGGATGAGCTGGCCCGACAGGGCCACGAGGTCTGGTTGTTCGCCAGCGGACGGAAGCGCCGCGCGGAAAGCGGGGTCCGCTTTATCCCGATCCCGCAAATCCGGAGACCGGGCCTTTATACGGTCTCTTTCGGGCTGCTGTGCTGGCTGCCGTTTCTATGGACCGTGATCCGCCGTCGCCCCCGGGTCGCCTACAGCCGGTTCTTCTATCCGATGCCGCCTTTGGCTTTGCTCGCTCGGCTTCTGCGGGTGCCCCTGGTCGTGGAAGTGAATGCGGATTTGGCCCACGAGCGCCGGGTCCATCGTCACAGCCCGAGAAGACAATCCTTCGAGAACGGGCTGGAAGGATGGATCTATCGCCGAGCCGAGGGAATCGTCGTCGTGGCGCCGGCGATCGCCGACTCGATCCGCGCGCGTTTTGGGGATCTGAGCGGGAAGATCGTCACAATTCCCAACGGCGTCGACACGATCCTTTTTCACCCGCAGGATGCGGCGGAGTGTCGGCGGCGATTGGGTTTGGCGACCGAGGGGCATTACGTGACCTTCGCCGGCGCATTCCAGCGCTGGCAGGGTCTGCGCACCCTTGTCCAGGCCGCGGAGTATGTCCTTCGCTTCGTTCCGAACACGGTCTTCCTGCTAGCCGGTGACGGACCGGAACGGGAATCGATCGAAACATCGATCGCGCAACTCGGGTTGCAGAGGCATTTCGTGCTCGCCGGTTGGCGCACACCCCAAGAATCCTCCGACTATATCGGCGCCAGCGACGTCTGTGTCGCCCCTTACGGTTCTCTGGCCGCCTCTTCGGCGTCGCAGGACAAGGAAACGATGCCCCTCATGAGCAGGTCTCCGATGAAAAACCTCTCTTACTTGGCTTGCGGACGCCCTGTGATCACGTCAAGCTTCCGAGAGGCGGGCGGGTTTGTCCAGAGCATAGACGCGGGGCTTTCCGTCCCTCCGGAAGATGCGGCGGCCCTCGGTTCGGCCATCGTCACCCTCCTGCAAGATCCCGCCCGGGCCCGGCGGATGGGAAGAAACGGGCGGCGGGCGGTGGAAGAGCGTTTCAGTTGGGCGGAAATCATACGTCAAATCGTCGTATACTTGGACCGCATCGCGCCGAGACGGGGAACGTCCGGCCAACGCGATGCGGCTGTTTCGTAGGTTTATTCGATGGATCATGGCGACAATGATGTCCGTCTGTTGAGCGGCCCCATCGGTCTCTCTCTCTCCGGGCGCGGCCCTCTCCAAGGTCGTCATCCGAGGTTCGGCGCGCGACATGACGACCGCCATCGATCCTGGACGCCGTCGGTCCATTCGAGATCGGAGTGAACGCTCGCGGAGACACGTCGTGCGAGTCCTTCACATCATTGATTCGTTGGGCGCGGGAGGGGCGGAGTCCTCCTTGCGGAATCTGATCCTGAGTCGGCCTGTCCAAGAGAGCTCCATAGACCTGGAAGTCGTCACTCTTTACGGCCTTGGTACTTCTGGCCGGGGAGCCGAGGGCTTAGGTGTTCCGATCCACAACCTCGACTTGAAATCCAAATATTCCCCGGCCGGACTCTGGCGGCTCGTCCGCTTCATTCGGAGCAGGCGCTACGACGTGATCCATGTCCACCTCTTCCCGGCTAGTTACTTTGCGGCCCTCTCGTCCTTCTTCGTTCGCGCCCGGGCATGGGTCTACACCGAAAGCAGCTCTTGGAACCGGCGCCGGAGATACCCCTCGTTACGGCCGCTCGAAAGCCTTGTCTTCAGCAGGTTCAAGGCCGTCATCGCCGTCAGCCGCCTGGTCGCCGAGAACCTGATCGATTGGCTCCCGACGACCCGCAAAAAAGTGCGGGTGATTCCCAACGGCGTACCGATAGCGCGCCTTGCCGGCACAAGAGCCGCGTCAGGAAGAGCTCCGGTCATCCTGTTTGTCGGCAGATTGGAATGGATGAAAGGGGTGGATATCCTCCTCCGGGCGCTGGCCGGCATGCGAAAGACAGATGTCCGGCTCCAAGTCGTAGGCGACGGCACGCTGCGGCAATCGTTGGAGAACCTGGCCGCCGAGCTCGGGATCGGTGAGAGGACGGAATTCCTGGGGCTGCGCTCGGAGGTCGGTCCGCTGATGGACCGGGCGGATTGCCTGGCGCTGCCCTCGCGCTGGGAAGGATTGCCCATGGTGGTCCTTGAAGCGATGAGCCGGGGGCTGCCGGTCGTCGCGTCCTCGGTGGGCGGGGTGCCGGAAATCATCACCCAAGGCGTCAGCGGCTGGCTTGTCCCGCCCGAGGATTCGGAGGCCATGGCGGCAACGCTGGCGTCCGTGTTGACCAACCCCGCGCTGCGCAGGCAAGTCGGACGGAACGCCCGGGAGAGAATTCGGCAAGACTTTTCGATCGAGAGGATGGCGCAAAAAACGGTCGCTCTCTACGCGGAGATCATCGCCGGACCCGCGGCAAGGCGGCGGGCGCAATAGGCCCGAACGTCCGCGGGATCGGCAGCTTTCATGGTTCGACCTCCGGCAGGCTCATCGCCGCAAGCCTGCCCAAATCACTTTTTGACGGCCCGCTGCATGTCGTTCGGGGAAGGATGCGGCGCGTCCTTGACGACCTTAAAATACTCCGGCCCGCCGTCGATGACCCAGCGGTTGTTGCGCTGGTCCACGTCGGCCGTCTCCAGGAAGGGATCCAAGACAATCTCCCGGACCGGCTTTTGGCTGACGAC
>JAFGEN010000222.1 GCA_016931595.1 Candidatus Aminicenantota bacterium
AGCCTCAGCCGGGCCCTGACCCAAATGGGGATTTACCCGGCCGTCGACCCCCTGACTTCGACCAGCCGGATCCTCGACCCCCACATCGTCGGGGACGAGCATTACCAGGTCGCCCGCCGGGTCAAGGAAATCCTCCAGCGCTACAAGGACCTCCAAGACATCATCGCCATCCTCGGCATCGAAGAGCTGTCGGATGAGGACAAGCTGATCGTCGCCCGGGCCCGCAAGATCCAGCGCTTCCTCTCCCAGCCCTTCCACGTGGCCGAGGAATACACGGGCCGCGAAGGGAAATATGTCACGGTGGCTGAGACGATCCGGGGTTTCAAGGAGATCGCCGAGGGCCTCCACGACGATAAGCCCGAGCAGGCCTTCTACATGGTCGGGGGCATCGAGGACGTGATCAAGCGGGCCGAGGAGCTGAGGAACGCGTGAGCGCCGCCGGGCCGGACCGCTTCCATCTCCGGGTGGTGACCTCCCGGTCGCTTCTCGTCGAGGCCGATGTCGATGAAGTCCAGATCCCGACCATCGACGGCCTGATCGGAGTCTTTCCCCATCATCGGCCGCTGGTCGCGGCCCTGGGCCGCGGGGTCCTGACATACCGCCAGGGCAAGTACGAAGAACGGTTCCCGATCGAGGGAGGATACGCCGAGGTCGGTCCGGCCTCGGTCCTGGTCTTTACCGAATCGACCGAACCCGAGGAGTGATGGACGCCGCCGGAGTCCCCGACCTGGTCGTCGAACCGAGCGCTCTTTATCCGCCCTGGAGCGGGGCGGGATATTACACCCGGGAGCTTCTCAAGGCCTATGCCGCCCTGCCGGGACATCTCCCCGTCCGGTTTCTCGTCTACCGGTTTTTCCTGAAACCCGGCCGGAAGCCGACGGACCGGGAATCGGCCCTCTTGGCCGGCATTCCCGGGGCGGAGCTCGAATTCCGCCTCCGGCTTCTGCCCGGAGCGGTCCATACGCTGCTGCGCAAGCTGTGCCTGCGGCCGCCGTTCCCGCTCGACGCCTTCGGCTCCGGAAAAAAGCGCCTGTATTTTTTTCCCGATTATGTCGGCCAGCCGGTGGCCCGTTCCCCTTACATTCCCGTCGTCTTCGACTTCGGCTTTCTCAAGCATCCCGAGACGCTCGAGGGCCGGGATCATCTCTTTCTCAAGCGGTACGTGCCCGGGACCCTGAAAGGCGCGGCCCGGGTGGTGGTGATCTCGGAGTATGTGAAAAACGAGCTGGAGCAAGCCTTCGGGGTTCCGAAGGAAAAGATCGCCGTCATCCGCCCGGCCGTGGACCACGGAATTTTCAAGCCTGATGTCCCATTTGAAGCGCGGAAAGCTGTCCGTGCCCGCTACCGCCTCGAAGGCGGATATGTTTTTTCCCTGAGTACGCTCGAACCACGCAAGAATTTTCGCCGGTTGATCGAAGCCTACGCCCTCCTGCCCGAGAGCCTGAGGCTGGACCATCCCCTGGTCATCGCCGGCGGGAAGGGTTGGAAAAACCGCGATGTCTTCGATGTCGTCACCCGGCGCGGGCTGGAAAAACAGGTCCGCTTCCTCGGCTACGTTCCCGAGGAGGACCGGGCCCCGCTTCTCCGGGAAGCGACCGTCTTCACCCTGCCTTCGCTCTACGAGGGGTTCGGGATGCCAGTGCTCGAAGCCATGGCCTGCGGCACCCCGGTCGTGACATCGTCCGGCGGAGCGCTTCCCGAAGTCGGCGGGGAGGCGGTTCTCTATGTCGACCCGCTCGACCCGGAAAGCATTGCCAAGGGAATCGTCGCGGCGCTGACCCGGCCGGACTTAAGGGAGCAACTGTCGGCGGCGGGCCTCAAGCGGGCCGCGGAATTCCGTTGGGAAGACGGGGCCGGGGCGCTCGATGAAATCTTCCGCCTGGCGGTCGTCGATCGATAAGCGCCGGGATTCCTTCGCCGTTTATAATTTGGCCGCGATCAACTCGCGGATCTGCCGGACGGCCTCCCGGACTGTTGCTTCCACGATGATCCGACCCTTCTCCAAGGTGGCCAGGGTGGGGTCCCCGTAGATTCCCGTCCGGCTGTAGACCCCTGCTCCTTCGGGATTCCTGGTCAATCCGCGGCGGCCGGTCCTCGGGTCGAAATCCTTGACCGCCTTGGACATGTCCACGGTTTCCGGGGCGATGACCAGCATCATTGAAGTCTCGCTCTCGTCGGCGTGCGTGCCGCCGTCCTGCTTGAGAAGACCTTCGGGGAGCGACTTGTCGACTTCGAGGATGTTCAGGTAGCGCAGGGTCAGGCCGCTTGAGGCCAGCTCCTTGGAGGCGGCCTCAAGTGGGGGGGCGGTCGAGACGCCGGTGTTGAGAATGTAGAATTTTTTTATCCCGTGCCGGCCCAGGGACCGGCAGATGTCGCAGACGACATTTTGAAAGGTCTCCGCCTGGATCGAGACCGATCCGGGGTATTCCAGAAACGCCGGATAATACCCGTATTGCAGCGTCGGAAGGACGACCACCGGGACCTCGGCCGTTACCCGTTTCATGAGATACTCGGCCATCAGGAAATCGTTGTTGAGGCGCAGGTGCGGGCCGTGCTCCTTGGTCCGCGCGCCCAGGGCGATAAGAGCGACGTCGTATTCCTTCAGCGTTTTTTCCGCCTCCACCCAGGTTAGGTTTTCTAGAAAAACGGACTTGACGGGGCCCTCTTCAGAAAGGGATTTCGCCGGTTCGACCGCGAGGAGACCAGGCGCCCCGATTCCGGGCCCCATGATGAGCCAGACAGCGATAAAAATCATCCGGGAGAGCGGATAAAGCTTGGTGTTCATGGGAGGTCCTCCAGTCGAGTGATTTCTATCATGACGGGAGGATTGTTTCAAATCCCGAGGCGAACGGTCTTCGGCATCGCCCCGGCGCCCGTGCGGTTTTGCAATATGGCTTTTGACCGAGGGGCCGGTGAAAAGCGCAAAAAGAAGGCTTCGGGTTGACGGGAGGCGGCGGCAAGGGCTATATTTCGCGGGAATCACGGAGAACAACATGAAGACCGTCATCGAACCTTTTCGAATTCGAATGATCGAGCCTATCGTGATGACCACCCGGGAGGAGCGCGAGCGTCTGATCCGCGAGGCCGGCTACAATCCGTTCCTGCTCCCGGCCGAGCATGTCCTGATCGACTTGGTGACGGATTCCGGAACCTCGGCCCTCTCCACCCGGCAGTGGTCGAGCATGCTCGGGGCCGACGAGTCGTTCACCGGGTCGCGGAGCTTCTACCGGTTCCAGGATGCCGTCCGCGCCCTGTTCGGCCATGAATACGTGCTTCCGTGCCACCAGGGCCGGGCCGCCGAGAATCTCCTCAGCCGGGCCCTGCTCCGGCCCGGGGACATCGTCTATGCCAACACCCTCTTTTCGACCACCAGGGCGAACATCGAAAGCGTCGGGGCCGAGGGACGCGACCTGCCGACCCCCGAGGCGACCGATTCCTCGAGTCTTTTCCCTTTCAAGGGGAACATCGACACGGCCGGCCTCGAGCGCGGCTTGGCCTCGGCCGGCGAAGGACGGGTCCGCTTCGTCGTCCTCACCGTCACCGAAAACTCCCGCGGCGGGCAACCGGTTTCCCTGGCCAACATCGAGGCCGCGTCCGAGGCCTGCCGGCGGTACAAGGTCCCGCTCCTTCTCGACGCCGCGAGGTTCGCCGAAAACGCCTTCCTGATCAAGCTCAAGGAGCCTGCCTACAAAGACTGGGCGCCCCGGGAGATCGCCCGGCGGATGTTCTCCCTGGTCGACGGAGTGTTCATGAGCCTGAAAAAGGACGGGTTGGGAAACTCCGGCGGCCTGATCACCCTCAAGGATAGGGACTGGGCTGAAAAAGTCCGGGTCCAGCTCCTGGTCATGGAGGGTGTGCCGAGCGCCGGCGGCCTGGCCGGCCGCGATCTCGAATCGCTGGCGACGGCGCTTGACGAAATGTTGAACGAGAGCTACCTGGATTACCGCATTGCCTCGACCGGCCGCCTCGGCCGGGCTCTCGACGAGGCCGGCGTGCCGGTGATCAAGCCGTTCGGAGCCCACGCGATCTACATCGACGGACGGGCTTTTTGTCCGCACCTGCCCGACGAACAGCTTCCGGCCTGGTCGCTGTCCGTGGCCCTCTATGTCGAAAGCGGGGTGCGGAGCTGGGAGACGGGGAACGTCATGCGGGGCCGGTTCGATTCCGCTTCCGGAACCTGGACCTGGCCGGACATGGACCTGATGCGGCTGGCCGTCCCCCGGCGTGTCTATACCCAAAGCCAGCTCGATTACGCCGCCGAGGCGGTCATCGAGTTGTACGCCAAGAGGGAGTCGATCCGCGGGCTCCGCTATGTCTACCGTCCGGCCCAACTGCCCCAGTTCGTGGCCACGTTTGAGCCGGCCTGAGGCCGGGCTTCTTCCTTACCCTGGATTATTCATAAATATTTCAAAAATTTTATATTCCTATTGTTTTCTATAGGATAAAAACAATGAGTATTTACCCTTCGGGCGAGCCGACATGGCCGCATCTGCTTTGTTGCGAAGGGTTCGCAGTGCGACTAGCACAGCATCACCCTCCGCGCCTCGCATCTGCAGCCATCTCGACTCGTGCATAATCCAGGTTACTTCCGATTCAGCTGAATCGCGCCCGCGGAGCCGTCCTCGATCATCGTCCAGGTCCCGTTGAGGGTTTTTTCGGTCAGGATCAGGTCGGCCTTCAGGTTGAAGCCCATGCCGTTCATGCTGCCCGGGAACTCGAAGGAGACCTTGTCATCCTTCCAGACGAAATTCTTGATCTCGACGTCGGGAAACATTCCCATGCCGTCCTTGACCCGGCCGATATAGCTGTTCTCTTTCTTTTCAATTGTTACCGTGATGTCGTCGTAATTCCCCTGGTTTTCGGCCGTGCCGACCCAGGTTCCGACGGGCGTCAGCTTGGCTGCGGGCGTCTGGGCCGCGGCGGCCAGGCCGAGGGCCAGGATCAGAGCAAAAGCGAGCGTGCCATTAGCGATTTTCATCTGTTCCTCCGTGAAAATAAGCGGAAAATTCCGAAAGATCCGGTTTCCTATTGGCAATACGAATTTCGAGGTCGGATTGTTCCCCCGCTTCTCTGCTCGACCCGATGCCGGCTCCTGGTCGCCCGCTTATGGACAGCCGACTGTCTGCATTCGGACACGTGTCCGGTCTTTCCTTTCCCTTTTCTTCGAGATCCATAGGCTCCGAACCGGCACGGAACTTGCAAGCATAATTGGCGAAGGTATATTCGCGGACTAGGCATCAGCCCAGGAGGACGGCATGATTTCGAGAACACTGACGGCCGCGTCCACGCGGCCGATCATCCTGGCCATTCTCTCCCGCGGGGAGGATTACGGCTACAATCTCATCCAGAAAGTGAGGGAATTCACCGGGGGATACCTCGAGTGGACCGAAGGGATGATCTATCCCGTTCTTCAGCGGATGGAAATCGACGGCCTCATCGAGTCCAAGTGGAAGACGGCCGGGGACCAGAGGCCCCGCCGGTATTTCCGGATCACGGAAAAAGGCCGGGTCGAGCTGTCGGCCGAGCTGGCGGGATGGGGGAAAATCTGGAATGCGCTGACTTATTTCGCCGCCCCGCTGCCGGCCGGAAAATAAAGGGAAAGGATAGGCCATGTTCGATCTTGAATCGGCAATCAACAACTGGAAGCGGACATTCCGCCGCCAAGCGGCTTTCGAGGACGGTTTCATCGCCGACCTGGAGGTCCACCTGAGAGATCTCATCGAAGAATTGAAAACGGAAGGGCATTCGGACGAGGATGCGTTCCGCGAAGCCTCATCCCGGTTGGGAACGGCCGACAGCCTCGCTCCTGATTATGACAAAGTGAAAGAATACCGGCTCGACCGGCGATCCTCCTGGAGGCCTGCCCGTTTTCTGCCGGGGCTTCCATGGCATTATGCCAAGGTCGCGTTCCGGAAGATTCGGCGGCACAAAAGCTTTTCCGTCATCACCGTCGCCGGGCTGGCCGTCGGCATGGCCTGCTTCCTGCTTCTGGCGACCGCCATCCAGTTCGAGACGAGCTTTGACCGCTTCCACGAAAAGGCGGGAAGGATGTACCGGGTATCCGTCAGCGACCACGGGACGGACGGGGAGGAATACAGCCTCAGCGTTCCCGAAATCCTGTCGCGCGTCGCCGCCGGCGGGATTCCGGAAGTGGCCGCCGC
>JAFGEN010000223.1 GCA_016931595.1 Candidatus Aminicenantota bacterium
GACATCCTGTTCCGCGTCGACAACCGGCAGGAATACCGGATGCACTTCGACCTGCGCCACCGGACCGCTCATGCCTCGACCGGGCGTTTCCCTGAACCGGCGACGGCGGGCAACCTGCCCAGCGGGGAAGCCTACATCGTTCCCTACGAGGGAGAGAAGAAGGCGGAGAGCCGAACGGCCGGAGTCCTCCCCGTCGAAATCGGGGGCGAGGTCGTCCTCTACCGGATCGAAAAGAACCGGGCCGTTGCCGTCGAGAGCGCCGGACCGACGTCGCAGGCGGAAATCGAGTATCTCCATCGTGAACCGGCTTACGGCAACCTGGCCGAACTCGGGTTCGGCGTCCTGGCCGACTTCGGACTACAACCGGTCGGAGAGGTGCTTCTGGACGAAAAGCTCGGCCTTCACGTCGCCTTCGGCCGGAGCGAGCATTTCGGCGGAATCGTCGGGCCTAAGGACTTTTCCTCGCCGGCGGCGGTCATCCACCTCGACCGGATCTACATCCCCGAAACACAGCCCCGGGTAACGGCCGCCGAGGTCGTCCTCGTTCAGCCCAGGGGAAAGAAAGTGCCGATTATGAAGGACGGCCGGTTCATCATCTTTTAACCCGTCAAGTGTTCGACGAGAATCTTGGCCGCGATCGCCAGGAGGACGAGTGCGCCGGCGATCTCGGCGCCCCGGCCCGCCCAGCGGCCGAGGAGAGGCCCGATTCTCGTTCCAACGGCCGAAACGACGAACGTCACCCCTCCGATGACCGCCGCCGGGAAAATCACCGGCACGTTTAAAGCGGCCAGGCTCAAACCGATCGCCAGGGCATCGATGCTGGTCGCCAGCGACAGCAGCAGCAGGCGGCCGCCCCGGGTTTGATCGGGGCAGGCGGCCGCCTTCTCCCCGTCCTTCTTTTTTTCAAAGGCCTCGAACATCATCCTTCCGGCGACAAAGACAAGAAGCCCGGCGGCCCCCCAGTGGTCGTAATCGCGGATGAGGTCGACAACCGTCCGTCCGGCGGCCCAGCCGATGATGGGCATGACGAACTGGAACAGTCCGAAGCTTCCGGCCATCCGGACGGTCTGGGCCGGCGTGCATCCGCGCTGAACCAGGCTCACCCCGACGGCCACGGCAAACGTGTCCATGGCCATCCCCAGGGCGATCGCCAGAAGGACGCCGAAGCTCACGGCTGACCCGCAAGAAAGGACAGGGCCAGCGAGGCCATAAGGGCCGCGGCCGGGGCCAGGGCCCGTTCATCCAGGTCGAAGCGGGGGTGGTGGTGAGGGTGGGGCATCCCGTCGCCGGACCCGAAGAAGAGAAAAGCGCCCGGGATGTTCTTCAAGTAGAGGGCGAAATCCTCCCCGCCCATGACCGGCCGGAAGGGAACGACCGCCCCGCTCCCCCAGAGCGCCTCCACTCTCCGGCGGACGAATTCGACGGAATCGGGAGGATTGACCAGCGGTGGATAACCATCCTCGTATTCTACGAAAGCCCGCACGCCGAGAGCCTGACCGGTCGCCTCGGCGATCTCGGCCAGTCGCCTTTTCATCAAGGCCTGGATGTCGGGATCGAACGTCCGAACCGTTCCGGATAGCTTCACCTCGTTGGGGATGATGTTGTAAACGGTCCCCCCGGAAACGGTTCCAAACGAAAGGACCGCCGGTTTCAAGGGGTCCACGTTGCGGCTGACCACGCTCTGGAGAGCGACGATGATCTGGCCCGCGGCCAGGATCGGGTCGGCTGCGGACTGGGGCATGGACCCATGCCCGCCCCGGCCGGTCACAGTGATCCGGAAATTATCGGCCTGGGCCATGACCGGGCCGGCGATCAAGCCGATTGTTCCGGTCGGGAGCGGCTGCCAGAAGTGGAGCCCGAAAATCGAATCGACCCCCTCCAGGGCCCCCTCTTCGATCATCGGCGCGGCTCCTCCCGGAGGGAGTTCCTCGGACGGCTGGCCGAGGAACACCACCCGGCCGCGGAATTCGCCCTTCCGTCGGGCGAGAATTTCGGCCGCCCCCATCAGGACGGCCATGTGGCCGTCGTGGCCGCAGGCATGGCAAGCCCCGGGATTTTCCGAAAGGCAGGGCTTGTCGCCTTCTTCCGCCAGGGGAAGGGCGTCCATGTCGGCCCGCAGAGCCACCGTCCGACCGCCGGGAAGCCCTTGAAGGTCGGCTCGAAGCCCGGTCCCGGCCATCGGCTTGACGGTCATCCCCAAGCCCTCGAAATACGCCCGCAGGACGGCCGAGGTTTCGACTTCCCGAAAAGCCGTTTCCGGGCGGCGGTGGAAATTTCTCCGCCATTCGACCAGGCGGCCGGAAAGCGCCGCTGCTTCTTTTTTGATCTCGTCAACCATTAATCCCTCCCGAAATTTCAATGGGCCGGGCCGCAATCCGGACGCTTCGCCAAGCTGACGGCGACCGTCACGGCGGCGTTTACGGCCAGGGCGACAAAACCCGCATTGAGGCCGCAAAACGGGTCATGCTTCCCGAAAACGAGAAAAGCGGCCGTCGCCAGGCCGGTCAGCAGGCCGGCTTCGACGCCGGTCCGGCTCACGCGCTTCCAGAACAATCCCAGGACGACTCCGGGGAAGAGCTGGGCCACCCCGTCATATCCGATCAGGAGCAGATTGACCAGGGCGTTGGGCAAAAGCAGGGCGAAAACAAGCGCCACAGCCGATACGACCAGGACCATCCACCGGGAAACCCGCATCACCTCGGCATCCGAAGCCCGGGGGCGGAACCAGGCCCGGTAGATGTTCTTGGCCAGGAGGGCGGCCGCCGTCAGGACCAGAACCGAGGCCGGAACCATGGCCGTCACCGCCCCGGCCGCGCCGACGAACCCGACGAACCATGACGGGTATGTTTTCGCAACGAGGGAGAGAAGCGAGAGGTCGCCGTTGGACAGTCCCGGCAGGATCAGAAAAGCCGTGAATCCGACGAAGAAGACGAGGACGATTGGAATCTGGTAGAGAGGCATGATAATCGCGTTGCGGCGGATGATCCGGTCGCTTTTGGCCGAAAACGCCGACCCGAACAGCTGCGGCCACATGTAGAATCCCATCCCTGTCAACAGGACCGTCGACATGACCCAGGGGACGCCCATGGATGGGGCCGAACCCGGAAAGATAAGATGGTCCGGAGCCTTTTCGATCAAGGCCTGGAACATCCTCCCGATGCTCCCGAAATGAACCCGGGGGACGCCGAAGCCGACGATCGCCACGGCCGCCAGCATCAGGACGTCCTTGATGACCGAGACCCAGGCGCTGCCCTGAAGACCGCTGGCCAGGACGAAGGCGCTGGTCAGGAGAAAGGCCAGGAGAATGGCCGCCGTCGAGGAGACGGCCCCCTCGCTGGCTACTTCGACGATCATTCCCAATCCGGCCAGTTGGAGCTGCAGATAGGGCAACAGGGAGACAATGCCGATCACCGCAACCAGGATGCCCAGCCGGCGGCTTTGGAACAGGTGAGCGAAAAAGTCGGGCTGGGTGTGCAGATTCTCCCTCTTGCCGATTTTCCAAATCCCTGGAAGGATGAAAAACGAGAGCGTGTAGGCCAGCGTCCCGTAAATCAGGATGTAATACGTCGGAGCGCCCTTGGAATAAGCCCAGCCGCTTGCACCCAGGAAGGTGAACGTCGTGTACACCTCGCCGGCCATCAGCAGCCAGATGGCCAAGACTCCGAATTTACGGCCGCCGACCGTCCAGTTTTCGAGATTCATCGGGACACGGCGGCCGGCCGCAAGGCCCACAGCGGCCGAAAGGACGATGACGCCGAGGATGATCAGCAAGGCCGGAGTCATCGATCCCCGCCCTCTTCTTCATCCCGGCGGAGGAAGCGGTCGGCCAGGAAGAGAAAGACCGGGGTCAGGGCGACCCAGGCCAGGATCCAGAAAAGGATGAACGGAAGGCCCAGAATGACCGGGCGCAGCCGGTTGACGAAGGGCAGGGCCGCCACGAGAGCGAGAAAAGGGACGGCGCCGCAGGCCAAGGCTTTTTTCTTTCCCGGTCGCATGCGTTCATTATCCACTTTTCCGCCCGCCCATGCTATAATAATTCGTTTTTTAAGAGCGAACGATGGCTACAGAGACCGGCGCCGAACACATCGTCCTTCGGGGAGTCCGCGTCCACAATATCAAGAACGCGGACGTGGACATCCCCCTGTATACGTTCACCGTCGTCACCGGGGTCAGCGGCTCGGGGAAATCCTCCCTGGCCCTGGACACGCTCTACGCCGAAGGACAGAGACGCTACATCGAATCCCTGTCGTCTTACGCCCGCCAGTTTCTCGAACGCATGGACAAGCCCGAGGCCGACCTGATCGAAGGAATCCCTCCGGCCATCGCCATTCAGCAGAAGGCGGCGACAAAAAATCCCCGCTCGACGGTGGCCACGGTCACGGAGGCCTACGATTTTCTACGGGTGTTGTACGCCCGAATCGGGACCGTCCATTGCCGGCAGTGCGGCCGGCCGGTTGCCCGGGACTCGATCGACGCCGTCGTTGAAACACTCGGAACGCTTCCGGCCGGAACAGCGCTGACGGTTACATTTGATACGATCCTGGAAAAAAGCGGGGCCGCGTTGAAGAAGCTCGGCTTCCATCGGGCCGTCCTCGAAGACCGGGTCGTCTCCCTGGACGAGCTTCCCCAAGCCAAGGGCCGTCCGGTCCGCATCTTCGTCGACCGGTTGACGCTCGACCCGGAAGACAGGGAGCGCCTCGTCGACTCGGTCGAATCGGCGATGAAATACGGCGGCGGCCGGGCCCGGGTCCGGACCGAAGACGGCCGGGAGTTTGCGTTTTCCGACAGCCTCGAATGCAAGGCCTGCGGAATCGCCTACGAGGACCCGTATCCCAACCTCTTCTCCTTCAACAATCCCCAGGGCGCCTGCCCGGAGTGCCACGGATTCGGCGACCTGGCCGTCCTGGACGAAGAAAAGATCATCCCCGACCCGTCCAAGACCCTCGAGGACGGGGCCATCGAACCCTGGACCAAGCCGGTTTCCCGCAACGTCATGCGGGAGATGATCCGCGAAGCCCGAAAGCACGGAATCCCGACCAAGGTTCCCTGGCGGGACCTGAATAACGAGGGCCGAAAGTTCATTTTCGAGGGGGGCGGGTCCTGGTATGGAGTCAAAGGTTTTTTCGAATGGCTTCAGGCGAAAAAATACAAAGTCCAGGTCCGCGTCTTTCTCAGCCGGTACCGGAGGTACGCCCCCTGTCCCGCCTGCGGTCAAACCCGCCTCAACTCCGCCGCCCTGAACGTCAAGGTCGGCGGACGGTCGATCGGTGAGGTCGTCCGGCTGACCGTGCGGGAGGCGGCCGCCTTTTTCGACGGGCTCGTCCTCAAGCCCGAGGAAAAGGCCATCGCCGAGAAGCTGGTCGCCGAGATTCAAAACCGGCTCAAGTATCTCATCGAGGTCGGGCTGGATTACATCACCCTCGACCGGATGACCTTCACTCTCAGCGGCGGCGAAGCCCAGCGGATCAACCTGGCCGCGGCCCTCAGCTCGTCGCTGGTCGGAACGCTGTTCGTCCTGGACGAGCCCAGCATCGGCCTCCACCCCCGGGACAACGCCCGGCTGGTCCGAATTCTCCGGTCGCTCAAGGACGCCGGGAACACGGTCCTGGTCATCGAACACGACCCGGATATCATCCGGGCCGCCGATCACCTGATCGACATGGGCCCCCGGGCAGGAGAGCACGGCGGCGAGATCCTCTTCGCCGGACCGCTCGCCGCCATTCTCAAGCCCCGGGGCGGCCAAGCAGCCGCACCGCCGGGCAACGGCAACGGTTCGGTGACAGCCCGCTATCTCACGGGCGAGAAGGAGATTCCCCTGCCCCGCCGGCGGCGCGACCCCCACGGCTTCCTCCTGGTCCGAGACGCCCACGCCCACAACCTCAAGCATATCGACGTCCGCCTCCCCCTCGGTGTGTTCGCCTGTGTCACCGGCGTTTCCGGGTCGGGAAAGAGCACGCTTCTCCATGATGTTCTCTACCGCGGCTGGAGCGGGGACACGCGGGAAGGATTCGCGGAAATCCGCGGCCTGGAGCGGCTCGACAAGATCATCTGCGTCGATCAATCGCCCATCAGCGCCTCGCCCCGGTCCATCCCGGCCACCTACACCAAGGCAATGGACGGCATCCGGGAGCTCTTCAGCCAAACCCGTGAAGCCCGGCTCCTCGGATTCAAGCCCGGGACGTTCTCCTTCAATACGAAGGGCGGACGGTGCGAGGAATGCGAAGGGGCGGGCCGGCAGATCGTCGAAATGCAGTTTTTATCCGACGTCACGCTCGTCTGCGAGGCCTGCCGGGGCAAGCGCTTCAAGCGCGAAGTCCTCGAGATCCGCTTCCAGGGCAAGACCATCGACGAGGTGCTTCACCTGACCGTCGATGACGCCCTGGAATTCTTCGCCGACCGTCCGGAAGTGGGGAACAGGCTCAAGCCCCTCCAGGACGTCGGTCTCGGCTATCTCCGCCTCGGCCAGCCGACGACGACCCTCTCGGGCGGGGAGCTGCAGCGGATCAAGCTGGCCTACCATCTCGTCCACGAGCGGGACCGCAACATCCTCTATTTGTTCGATGAACCGACGATCGGCCTTCACCCGGAGGACGTCTCCACCCTGCTCCGCTGTTTCCAGCGGCTGGTCAACGAAGGCCACTCCCTCATCGTCATCGAGCACAACCTCGACGTCGTCAAGAGCGCCGATTATGTCCTGGACATGGGGCCGGAAGGCGGGGAGAGCGGCGGCCGCATCGTCGCCGAGGGAACCCCCGAAACGTTGGCGAAATCGCGGTCATCGATCACCGCGAAATATCTCCGCAAAGCGCTGAAAGCGTAAGGAGCTAGAGCCATTTCTTCCGCTTGAAAAAGCGGACCAGGCCGAGTCCAACGACGATCATAATCCCCCAGACGACAAAATATCCGTACTTCCATTTGAGTTCCGGCATGTGGACGAAATTCATTCCGTAGACGCCGGCGATAAAAGTCAGGGGAATGAAAATCGTGGAAATGATTGTCAGCAGCTTCATGACCTGATTCATCCGGTTGGACATGCTCGACAGGTAAGTCTCCAGCATCCCGGCCAGGATATCCCGGTAGGTCTCGGCATTATCGATGACCTGGATGATGTGGTCGTAAACGTCGCGGAAGAAGATGTTCGTCGCCGCCCGAACCAGGGGCGATTCCTGCCGCTCGATCCCGGCCACAACTTCCCGCAGCGGCCAGACCGCTTTCCGAAACAACAGCATCTCCCGCTTGAGGGTATGGATGGCGTGAAGCGTTTCTGTTTGGGGGTTCCGGATGAGCTCTTCTTCGAGCTTTTCGATCCGGTCGCCGACATTTTCCAGGACGACGAAGTAGTGGTCGACGACGGCATCCAGCAGGGCGTAGGCCAGGTAATCCGGCCCCAGTTTCCGGACGCGGGCCTTGCCGCCGCGAATCCGTTCCCGGACGGAGTCAAACATGTCCCCCGGCTCCTCCTGGAACGTCAGAACGAAGTTTTTTCCGAAGACGAGGCTGAGCTGCTCCGTAATCACTTCGGTTTTTCGTTCGTTGAGGTCCACCATCCGGGCGACAATATAGAAGGCCTCGTCCAGCTCATCCAACTTGGGCCGCTGGGACGTCGTCATGATGTCTTCCAGGATCAGGGGGTGGAGACGGAATGTCTTCCCGATCTTCTCGACGACATCGGGGTCATGGACACCGTCGACGTTGATCCAAGTCACCGTCGCCGTCTGGTGAAAGGGAAAACACTCGTCGATCGAATCGACGACTTTCTCATAGACGCGCTCGGCGTCGTAATCGAGAATGGTGATTCGGGGACGGTCGATCTTGCGGCGGCCGACATGAACGAGGCTCCCAGAGGACAGCCCGGTCTTCTTGGCCCGAGAATTCGAATTCCGGCCCATTCTCACCCTCCCCCCGGGGAAAGACCCGGGTCAGCGGCCGCGGCGCTCGGAAGGTTTTTCCAGGGTCCGCGGCGCCGGCTTTTCCTCGGCGGCATCCTCTTCGATTTCGCCGGCTTTCCCCAAG
The DNA here is from genome assembly GCA_016931595.1 of Candidatus Aminicenantota bacterium. Classification (GTDB taxonomy): domain Bacteria; phylum Acidobacteriota; class Aminicenantia; order Aminicenantales; family UBA4085; genus JAAZPG01. Next base: position 8,014 of record JAFGEN010000223.1, read on the forward strand.
CCGACTTTCGCTCGAATCTCCGTATCCAGCGAGGCCGCCAGGTCCTTGTTCTCCTTGAGGAGCTTTTTGACGTTTTCCCGGCCCTGGCCGATCCGTTCGCCCTTGTAGGAATACCAGGTCCCCGATTTCTCGATAAGCCCGACGTTGGCCCCCATGTCGACGAGGTCGCCCTCGCGGGAAATCCCCTCGCCGTAGATGATGTCGAACTCGGCGTCCCGGAAGGGCGGAGCCATCTTGTTTTTGACGATCTTGACCTTGACCCGGTTGCCGATGACCTGGTCGGCTTCCTTGATGGCCGCCAGCCGCCGGACATCGACCCGAAGGGAGGCGTAGAACTTGAGAGCCCGGCCGCCGGTGGTCGTTTCCGGGTTGCCCAGGAAAAATCCGATTTTTTCCCGGATCTGGTTGATGAAGATGAAACAGGTTTTGGACCGGGCGACGATGGCCGTCAATTTGCGGAGGGCCTGGCTCATCAAACGGGCCTGAAGGCCCATGTGGGAGTCGCCCATTTCACCCTCGAGCTCCGCCTTCGGCACCAGGGCGGCGACCGAATCGACAACGACGACGTCAACCGCGCCGCTTCGAACCAGGACCTCGGCGATCTCGAGCCCTTGCTCTCCGTAATCGGGCTGGGAGATGAGGAGATTGTCCACATCCACGCCCACCTTGGCAGCGTAGATCGGGTCCAGGGCATGCTCGGCGTCGATAAAGACGGCCTGGCCGCCCCGGCGCTGGGCTTCGGCGATGACGTGAAGGGCCAAGGTCGTCTTGCCCGTCGCTTCCGGCCCGAAGACCTCGACGACCCGGCCCCGGGGGAACCCTCCGATGCCCAGAGCCCTGTCGAAGGCGACCGATCCGGTCGGGATCGCCCCGATCTTCATGGCCGCATCCTTCTGGCCGAGCTTCATGACCGAGCCCTTGCCGAACTGCTTTTCGATCTGGGAGACGGCCGCCTCGACGGCTTTGCCTCTGGATACGTCGCGTTGTTCCTGTTCTTCGTCTTTCATGAAAGCCTCCGGGTAAAGTCACATGTCATGCATATCAAGGAGACGCCGCTCCCGCTTATTTTTCTCGTTTCTTTTATCACATTCGGGGGAGGGAGTAAAACCGCATCTCAGCCCAA
>JAFGEN010000224.1 GCA_016931595.1 Candidatus Aminicenantota bacterium
ATCATCAATCCGGGATCGACCTCGACAAAAATCGCCGTTTACGACGGTCTCCGGGAAGTCTTTTCCGAAAACATCGCCCACTCGACCGAGGAGGTGGGCCGGTTCAAGCGGATGGTCGACCAGAAGGATTTCCGGAAGGACATCGTCCTCAAGACCCTGGCCGACAAGGGGATCGACCCGAAAAGCTTTGCCGCGGTGATCGGCCGGGGCGGCCTGCTCAAACCGATCCCGAGCGGAACCTACGCGGTCAACGCCCGGTTGATCGAAGACCTCACCGCCGGGATTCAGGGCGAACACGCCAGCAATCTGGGGGGGCTGCTGGCCGACGAGATCGCCCGGCCGCTGAGCCTTCCAGCCTACATCGTCGACCCGGTCGTCGTCGACGAGCTGGCCGACTGGGCCCGGCTGACCGGCTTCCCGGAGATCAAGCGCCGGAGCATTTTTCACGCCCTCAATCATAAATACACGGCCCGGCTCGCGGCCGAAGCCCTGGGCAAGCCCTACGCCGAACTCAACCTCATCGTCGGCCACCTCGGCGGCGGGATCTCAATCGGGGCTCACGACCACGGCCGGGTCGTCGACGTCAACAACGCCCTCAACGGCGAAGGGCCGATCGCCCCGGAGCGGGCCGGGACGATGCCGGCGGCCGACCTGGCCGCCATCTGCTTTTCCGGCAAGCTCACCCTGGACGAGGTCAAGAAGAAGCTGGCCGGCAAGGGCGGGATGGTCGCCCACCTGGCAACCAACGACCTCCGGGTCGTGGAAAAAAACATCCAGGACGGAGACACCCGGGCCGCCCTTGTCTTGGAGGCGATGGCCAAGACCACGGCCAAGCAAATCGGCGCCGCGGCGGTCGTCCTGAAGGGCAAAGTCGACGGCATCGTCCTGACCGGCGGCTTGATGTACAGCACGGTCTTCATCGACATGATCAAGTCCCATATCGCCTTTCTCGGCCCGGTCTTCGTCTACCCGGGAGAAAACGAGATGGCCGCCCTGGCCGCGGCCGGCGTCCGGATTCTTTCCGGCGAAGAGCAGGCCAAGACCTATGATTGATTCCATCCGAAAAGGGAGATTTTAATGATCACCACGCTCGATCAAGTCGTCGAACACATCAAGGGACAGAAACAGCGGCGGCTGGCCGTCGCCTGCGGTGAGGACCCCCACACCATCGCGGCCGTCGGCCGGGCGGTCAAAGAAAAGCTCGTCTCGGCCGTCCTGACCGGCGACAAGTCGAAAATCGAGGCGGTCGCCCGGGAAAACAAGGTCGACCCGGCCTCCTTCGAAATCGTCGACGAGCCCGACACGAAGAACGCCCTGGGCCTGGCCGTCTCCCGGGTCAAAGCCGGGCAGTCCGATTTCCTGATGAAAGGCCTAGTGGACTCGTCGTTATACATCAAGGCCATCATCGACAAGGAAAAAGGCCTCCTCCGGCCGGGCAAGCTCCTCTCCCATGTCAGCATCATCCAGGTCCCGACCCGCCGCAAACTGATCGTCTGCGCCGACGCGGCCGTCATCCCTTACCCCGACCTCGAAGCCAAGGTCCAGATCCTCGAGTACTGCCTGGCCGTCTCCCGCCGCCTGGGAATCGAAAAACCCAAGGCCGCCATCATCTGCGCCGTGGAGAAGGTCAACCCGAAAATGGTCCCGACGACGGACGCGGCCATCCTCAGCAAGATGGCCGAGCGCGGTCAGATCAAGAATGCGATCGTGGACGGCCCCCTGGCTCTCGACGTCGCCGTCTCGGCCGAAAGCGCCGAAATCAAGGGCGTCAGGAGCCCCGTCGCCGGCGAGGCCGACGTCCTCCTTTTCCCGAACATCGAGACCGGCAACGTCTTTTTCAAAACATGCTCCTACCTGGCCGGCGGGATTACGGCCGCCCTGGTCGCCGGGGCCGACTGCCCCTGCGTCCTGACCTCCCGCTCGGACTCCGAGGATTCGAAGTACTACTCGATCGCCCTGGGCGCCCTGACGTCCTGCTGAACCCCGGACGGACGGCCTGATTCGTGGCCTTCACCCCGGAAGCGGCGGCCGCGGTCCTCCGGTGCTGGGACATCGCCTTCGTCCGCGTCCATCCCGACCTCGACCCGCCCGGAAGCCCGGACCGAACCCTGGACCGGGCGGTCGTCGAGGACGACCGGGGACGGCTGTTCCGCTTGGAAAAAATCGGCTTCCTCAACGTCGAGCGGAAAAACGAGATCGGCCGCATCCAGGCCGTCCTCGGCCGGAGGCTTCCCGAAGTGATCCCCCCGCTGGCCCTCCCCAACGGAACGTTTGTCGCCGAAATCGACGAGGCCTTCTGGCAGGCGACGCCGTTCGTCGAAGGCGTTCCCCTCGTTCGCCCGGCCTACGCCGGAAACGGCTGGCGCGGTCCGGTCCTGGCCGATTTCCTCTCCCGGTTGAAGGCGGCGGAAGCGGAACGTCCCGCCTCCGATCGCCTCCCCGATTTTTCGGCGGGATGTTTCATTTCCGACCTGGAACAAAAAATTGAACACCGGGATTCCGTGCTGATGAACCGCCTTCGGCCGGCCGTCCGGCGACTGGAAGAGAAATTTTTTCCGGCGGAGGACGCGCTCCCTTCGGGCTTCGCCCATGGCGATTTCCATCCCCTGAACGTGGTTTGGTCGGAATCCGGGATGCGGGCCGTCGTCGATTGGGAATTCTGCGGCTGGAAGCCCGAACTGTACGACGCCGCCCTTCTCGTCGGCTGCCTGGGGATGGAGCATCCCAAATTCCTCGACGGCGACTTCGTCCATGGCCTGCTCGATCGACTGAGGGCGAACGCCGCTTACGCGGATTCCAGCTGGAAGGCGTTTTTCGACCTCGTCCTGGCTCTCCGGTTTGCCTGGCTCTCCGACTGGCTCCGACGCTCAGACCTCGAGATGATCGAGCTGGAAACCGTCTATATCGGCCTTCTGCTCGAACACCGCGATTTTTTCATCCGCCGCTGGCGGCTGCCGTCTTGACACCCTGATTCCTTTGGATTATTTTCGAAGGGAGATCGTTTTGAGGAGGGGCGCATGAACATCCTCTGGACGGCGTTGTTGGGATTGGCCTCCGGATTCGTGGCCAAGCTGATTTACCCCGGCAAGGAACGCATGGGCATCCTGATGACGATGCTCCTGGGCATCGGCGGGTCGTTCGTCGCGACCTATGGCGGCCAGTGGCTCAAGATCTACGGGCCGGATCAGAACGCCCGATTCATCGGGTCCGTCGTCGGAGCGTTTGTGATCCTGGCCGTTTACGGATTTTTCAAGAAGCGGCAGGCCGGTTAACGGCGCGAGGGCCTTTCCGGCTACTTCCGTATCTCGACCGAAAACGCCGCCCGGGCGTCCTGGGGCTTCAGTTTCACATGAACGATGCCCCCGCGGCCCGGCTCGAAATACCAGCCCTCGTCCAAAGATTCCAGCGCCTTCGCTTCGGCCGCCTCCCGAAGCGCTTCGACCGTCCCGCCGTCAAGCTTCCAAGAAACCGCGGCCGGCTTGTCGGCGGCATGGACGGCCAGCCGGTAATTTCTCTCTGCCGGCATGCCGTCATAGCCTTTGCCCTCGAAGCATCCAGCCGCCGAGACCTTGATC
>JAFGEN010000225.1 GCA_016931595.1 Candidatus Aminicenantota bacterium
ATCAAAAAGATATCTTGGGCCGCCCCCAATTCTTCTTATTCTGGCCGTTGTTCTGGCCCTCCCGGGATGCCGGCCGACACCGACGCCATCCCCAGCCGCACCCCAGCCCGAGCTGGTCGAGCTGAACACCGTCATCCCGGACATAATCCTCGACATCCGCTACGCCACAACCAACAACTTCACCGGTAAAGCCGTTTACCCCGTGGCCCGGTGTTTCCTGGTGAAGGAGGCGGCCGAAGCCCTGGCCCTGGTCCAGGCGGACCTGAAAAATCTCGGCTACGGGCTCAAGGTTTTCGACGGCTACAGGCCGCTCTCCGTCCAGAAAATATTCTGGGCGATCCTATCCGACCCCGATTTCGTCGCCGACCCGGCCGTCGGGTCCCGCCACAACCGGGGCTATGCCGTCGACCTGACCCTGGTCGATGCGGCCGGAAACGAAGTCCTCATGCCCACGCCGTTCGACGACTTCACGGAAAAGGCCGGCCGCTCCTATATGGACCTGCCGAAGGAAGCGCTCGCCCACCGGTCCCTGCTCGAGGCGGTCATGACCTGCCGCGGATTCATTCCCCTTCCCTCGGAATGGTGGCACTTCGATTTCCGGGGATTTGAAGGCAAGCCGAATCTCGACATCCCCCTCGACCGAGTAAAATAATTCGGGAATATGTGAAGACGTCTGAAGATTTTCTCGAAATCCCTCCGCTTTTAAAGAATGGCCACGGCTCTCACCGGCGAGCCGTCCCCGCCGGGAATCTTCAGCGGCAGGCAGGAGAAAACAAATTCCCGGCCGACGAGCCGCTCGAGCCCGGTCAAATTTTCGGCCAGCACCGTGCCTTTGCCTAAAAAGACCTTATGGACGGCCATCGTCGTCGAGCCCATCTCATCGAACGATATCATATCGGCCCCGAGGCCCTTGAGATGGAAACCGGCCAGCCACCGGGCGGCCTCGAGCGAAAGGACCGGGTAATTCAAAAAATATGAAGGATCGCCCCATCGGGCGTCCCAGCCGCTGCGCAACAGGACGAATTCAGCCCCGGCGATCCGGCTCCTTTCCCCTTCGAGGTCGGCGATCCCGACCCTTTTCCTCCCGAGCTCGGAGAGATCCACGACACAGCCCGGCCCGAGGAAACAGTCGGCCTCCAACCCTTCGATCGTCGCCGCCCCTTCAATCATGTGAGCGGGAACATCGATGTGCGTCCCGGCGTGGGAAAACAATTCGATCCGTTTTTCGGCAAACCCGTCCCGCTCGACCGTGCAGGCGTCGGAAATCCGCGGCGGCTCCGTCCCGGGATAAACGGGCATTCCCTCGCCCAGGACATGGCTCAGGTCGATGACGGTCATTCGGGGCAGGCGGCAATTATGAGACGATTTTTTCAAGGATTCGGACCCGCTTGGCCGTGTTTCGGAACTTCGGATTCCATTCCGAGACTTCGCGGTACAGGGCCAGGGCGGCTTCGTTTTCGCTCATCATCTCGTAGAGCGAGGCCAATTCGTAGGCCAGGGCGTACCGCTCGGGGGATTCCGCGGCGGTCAGCGAGATCGCTCCCTCGAAACACCGGCGGGCTTCGGGATAATTCCGCTTCTTGACGTAACACCGGCCGATCAGACCCCAGCAGTCCGCGGCCCTGGTCTCGTCCTCGGCAGCCAGCTCGAGCTCGGCGATGGCTTCCTCATACAGGCCCTGCTCGAGGAAGGCCAGACCCAGGTTGTACCGGGCTTCGAAATTTTTCTGGTCGAGCTTGATATCGACCTGGCGGCGGAATTCCTGGACGATTTCGAGGAGATCCTTTTCGATGACCGAAGTCCGCTCCTTGATCTGTTTGTAAAATTCCGCTTCGAGGGCCTCGATCTCCTCCTCGATCTTATCCCCGATGTCGATATAACCCGGGCCGGAAGCCGCCGGGGGTTCCTCAGGCGGGACAAACGGGCCGACGATGTCCAGGCCGGCGAAAATCTGGGCGGCCGTGACCTTGGATCCGGATAACGCCTCCGTCTCATTTTCCGGCCGGGCCGGCCGCGGGGCGGCCGCTGGCGGCGGTGTTCCGCTGCGAGCCGAAAAAACCGGCACCGGCCTTTTCATTCGGGCGGGCTTGGCTGCCGGAGGAGGAAAAACCGTCGCCGCGGAGACCGGCGGCGGAGCGGCGGGCTTGGGAGCGGCCTTCGGCTCCGGTTCCGCCTCCAGATCCGTTTCCTTCGCCCTTTCCCGAGCCGGTTCTTCCTCTTCCGGTTCGGGGGTGGCCGAGATAAATTCATCCAGACCGAACGGAGGCACCGCGGAGACCGGAGGTTCCGGAGGAGGAGGCGGCGGCGGGGATGAAGGCATCGTCGGAGGCAGCACAATGGCCGCCGGTTCCTCGCCCGCCGGAGGAGGACCGGGCTTGGCGACCTTGGCCGGAGGGATGGGCCGCGGCGGAGGAGTCGGCAGCCGCGGCTCTGAAGCCCCCGCGGATGGAGGAGGAGGGGGAGGAGCCGACTCCCGGGAGAATCCAGGCGTCGGAACTCCGATGATGTCGACTTCCATCCGGCTCGTCTCCTCGACGACCTCGGGAATTTCTTCATCCTCCACACCGGTCCGGACACCCCGAATGTCCTCCCATTTCCTCCGGATGCTGGGTTCGTCGGGATAGAGGAGCCTCAGGTTTTCCAGGATCCGGCGGGCGTTCTTGCCCAGGCCCTGCTCCAGGTAGAGCTCGACCTTGGCCAGGTTCAGACGGATCATCTCCCGGTCTTCTTCGGTCACAACTGCGCCGGCGCCTTTCTCGTGCTTGGCTCTGTGGAAATCCTTTTTAACCCCCAGTTCGTCGGCTTCCCGGGCGATCTCCGCATCGAGCGGGATGAGCATGTAAAGTTCGCGAAGGACCCGGATCCGGTCGTTATCCCGGCCGGCGTTGCGATATTCAGAAAGGAGCGCGCGAAGGCAGGTCTCCAGGTCCCGCGTCCGGCCGGCGCCGCGGAAAACACCGGTCAGCCGCTCGAGAGTCGGGAGGTGCATCGCGCCGGACATCAGGATCAGACCGAGCAGCCCGACCGCCTTATCCTCGTCGCTCTTCTGGAGAAAATGAGAAACCAGCGAGTCAAAGATCGCCAGGGCTTCATCGAGCCGGCCGCGCTTGATTTCGACCAGGCCGGCCTTGGCCCGGGCATCATGATTCCCGGGCTCCTGGACCAGGATTTGGGCGTAAATATCGGAGGCCATCTCCCCGTTTCCCTGTTCGCTGTAGATCCCGGCCAAAAGCCCAAGAAGGTCCGGACGGGCGCCGCGTTTCTTGATCACCCGGTCCAGGAGGGCAAGCGAGGCCTCCGGCTTCTGCATCTCGCGGTATACCCGGATGAGGTTGGAAAGGGTCCGGAGGTCGGCTTCGCCGATCGCCGAAGCCTCGAGGAGGATCTTTTCCGCTTCTTCGTACTCCTTGCGGACATACAGGAGGTCGCCCGCGTCATTGAGGACGACCTGGGCCTGTTCCCCCTTCCCGGCCTCCAGGTAGAGCCTGGCCAGCTTGAGCCGGGTGACGAGGTCGGAGCGGTCGATGCGGGCCTGCTTCTCGTACAGGGCGATCAGGGGCTTGGTGTCGCCGCGCTTCTCCAGCTCTTCGGACGCCCGGGCGTACTCGTTCCGAGCTTCGATTGAGAATCCGAGCTGGCCGTAAAGGTCAGCCAGCCGGATCATCCCTTCCGGGTCGGACGGCCGGATCTTGTTGATCTTTTTCGCGATCGCAAGGGCTTGGGAATACGCCCCGCGCCGCTCCAGGGTTTCCACGCTGGTCTTGAAGAGTTGAAGGGCCTTGTCTTCCTGCCCCAGTTGGAGGCAGAGGTCTCCGATGATATTCCCGATGGAGATATCCTGGCCCGTTCCATCCAGGAGCTTGCGGTATTCGACGACCGCCTCTTCGATCTTTCCGGCCTTGACGTAGTGTTCCGCTTTCTCGGTAATTTTTGTCCGGTCGGAAGCCTTGGTGCTCATGGGGATTCGAATAGCTTCGCCTGGTATTGTAGTTTAAACGACTTCCGGTGAAAAGGGGTAGGCCCAAGACGGGCCAGGGCCTCGTAATGGCCGCGCGTGCCGTACCCCTTGTGCCGTTCGATTCCATAGCCGGGATAACGACAGCCGGCCAGAGTCATCATCCGGTCCCGGCAGACCTTGGCCAGGATGGAAGCGGCTGCGATCGAGATGCTCCGCCGGTCGCCCCCGACCACCGCTTCTCGGGGGCGGGCAAAGCCGTCGAACGGCAGGCCGTCCAGCAGGATGATGTCGGGGGGGGCGGACAGGGCCTCCACGGCTCGGCGCATCGCTTCCCGCGAAGCATGGAGGATATTGACGGCGTCGATTTCCGCGGGGGCGGCCAGGCCGAGACCGTACACGGCCTCCCGCCGAATCGCCCGCGCCAGAAATGACCGCTCCCGGGGAGACAACCGCTTGGAATCATCGATCCGTCCGACCCAATCGGGGTGGGAGCCGGAAAACCAACCCGTTGGGAGTAGAACGGCGGCGGCGACGACGGGCCCGCAAAGGGCCCCGCGCCCGGCCTCGTCCACGCCGGCGATCAGCCGCCGCCCCGCATCGAGATGTCGGCGTTCGATCTCGAAATCGGGCAAGGCAGGTCGGCTTACCGGATCTCCCGGAGCTTGGCCGCTTTCCCCTTCAGGGCGCGCAGGTAGTAGAGCTTGGCCCGGCGGACCCGGCCGCTCCGGATGACCTCCACTTTCTTGACCCAGGGAGACTGGCGGGGGAAAATCCGCTCCACTCCGATGCCGAAGGAGATTTTCCGGACGGTGAACGTTTCGCTCATCCCCCGGCCTTTCTTCCCGATGACATCGCCCTGGAAGATCTGGATGCGCTCTTTTTCGCCTTCCTTGATCAGGACGTGGACTTTGACCGTGTCCCCGACGGCGAAGGGAGTCAGATCTTTCTTCAGGACCTTGTCTTCCGTCACTTGCATCAGGCTCATGATTCGTTCCTTTCTTCGCTGATTTCGTCGAGCAACATGCGGTCCTCGGGCGAGAGCGACACCCGGGCAAGAAGGTCGGGCCTTCTCCGCCGGGTCTTCTCCAGGGCCTTGCGGCGCCGCCAGGCTTCGATCTTTTCATGGTCTCCGGAGAACAGCACCTCCGGGACCGTCATCCCCCGGAATTCCCGGGGGCGGGTGTACTGCGGATAATCCAGCAATCCGTCGGCAAACGACTCGCGCCGGACCGACCCTTCCTTGCCGACGACGCCCGGGATGTGCCGGGCGACGGCGTCGACGACGACCATGGACGGAAGCTCGCCTCCCGTGACCACGTAATCGCCGATCGAAATCTCATCCGTGGCCAGATGAAGGGCGACCCGCTCGTCTACGCCCTCGTACCGTCCGCAAACCAGCATGACGCGCGGCCGGAGGGCGATCTCCCGGGCCAGACCGTCGTCGAACCGCCGGCCTGCGGCCGAAAGGAGATAAACGGGCATGTTCTCACCCCCCTTGACCGCTTCAACGGCGGCAAACACGGGCTCGGGCTTGAAGACCATCCCTTCCTCTCCGCCGTACGGCCGGTCGTCGACCTGCCGGTGCTTGTCCGTCGTGTAATCACGCAGGTCGTGCACCCGAAGGTCCAGCCGTCCATCCCGGACGGCCTTGGAGATGATTCCGGCGGCGAAGACGCTCGAAAACATCTCCGGGAAGATCGTGATTATATCAAATCTCATTTAAGTCCAAAAGGCCGTCCGGCGGCTCAATGACAATCCGCTTGGCGGCAACGTCGATCAGGGTGCAGATCGCCCGGTTGAACGGGATATAAATCTCGTTCTTCCCGTCCTTGGGGTCCAGGATGAGAAGCGGCGCCCCCCCCGCCTCCCAGACCGTCCGAACCGTGCCCACGGCCCGGCCGTCCCGGGTCGCGACTCCGCAGCCGGCCAGCTCTTCGGGCAGGAACTCGTCCTCTCCCCGCGGGGCGACGTCCTCGTCCCGGCCGAACATCTCCCGGCCGGCCAGGACCTCAGCCTGGGAAATCGTATCGACTCCCCGGAGTTTCATGGTGTGGGCGCCTTTATAGGGAACGAGGGATTCGACCTCGTACTCACGGAAGACGTCGTTATCTTTCAGAAAGATTCGAAAAAAAAACCTTGCTCCCCGGGGGCCGCATCCAGGACCGCCTTCACTTCGCCGCGGCGGCCCTGCGTTCGAAGAATCCGTCCCAAGCGTTTCACGGAAAGACTATTTTTCGATGATTTCGAGGTTGTAGCGCCGCTTCAGCTTCATCCCGGCGGCGCCGAGGATGATGCGGATGGCCCGGGCCGTCCGGCCCTGTTTGCCGATGACTTTGCCCAGGTCCTCGGGGGCGACCTTGAGCTCGAGGGTCGTGTTTTGTTCGCCTTCGACCTGGCTGACGATCACTTTTTCCGGCTGATCGACAAGAGCCTGGGCGATCAATTCGACGAGTTCTTTCATGGTCAACCTCCTCGGAGGTAAAGGCGCGGGCTCAGGCCTTGGGAGCCGCTTTCTGAAGCTTGGCCAGAAGCGACTTGACGGTCGGCGAGGGTTTGGCCCCACGGTCCAGCCAGTATTTGGCCTTTTCGAGGTCGATTTTGACCTCGGCCGGGTCGGTCAGAGGGTTGTAGGACCCAATAATCGCCTTGGCCTTGCTCTCCCGGGGCTTTTTGGAATCGATCACGACGACCCGGTAAGCGGGCTGGCCTTTGGCCCCGAATCTCATCAAGCGCAATGACATCATGGGTGTGTAATCCGTTCGTTTAAAATGGTTTGGAGATAATAGCCAAAAACGGCCCGAAAGTCAATGCTTTCATAGCGCGGCCCGCAGAATATCGACCAAAACCGGCTCCGGCAAGACGACCGGATTCCCCTTGATGGAACCAGTGCGGGCGGCGGCTGCGGCCAGGGCCGGGAGGTCGGAGTCCTTTATGCCGTAGGAAGAGAGCCGGGGAATCCCCATCTTCGCCGTCATTTCGAGCAGCCTGTCGATGCAGAGGACGGTTTTCACGCCTTCCAGGCCTTCGCATTCCGGAACAAGGATATCGTCCAGCCTGCGGCATTTAACCAGGACCGGGTGGCTTGTCGATTGAGCCGCCAGGGCTCGGATGTTGGCCGAGAGGACGTGAGGAAGAAGGAGCCCGCAGGCGGCTCCATGGGGCACGGGAAAAAGCCCGCCCAGAGCGGCGGCCAGGCCGTGGACCGCGCCCAACCCGGCATTCGTCAGGCACAGGCCGCTCAAAAGCGCGGCCAGGGCCATATCATCGCGCGCTTCCGCAACATCTCCCCCGCGGAAAGCGGGAAGCAGCGACCGCGAAGCCCGTTTCATCCCCTCCAGAGCCAGGGCGTCGGTGGCCGGATTGGCCTTCAGGCAGAGATAGGATTCCAAGCACTGGGTCAGCGCATCCAGGCCTGTCGAAGCGGTGATGGCAGGAGGGAGAGAATCGGTCAAGGCCGGGTCGACCAGGGCCAGGCGGGGCATGAGGCCGGCCCCGCGCAGGCTGGCTTTGACCTTATAGGCGCGGCTTGTGAGGACGGCATTCCGGGTGGCTTCGGCCCCGGTTCCGGCCGTCGTGGGGATGGCCAGCACGGGGATCCCCGGCATTGAGAACGGCCTCCCTCGGCCGATCACTTCCAGGTAATCGAGGACTTCTCCCCCGTTGACGAGAAGCGCCGAGACGGCCTTGGCCGCGTCGATCGCGCTTCCGCCGCCCAGGCCGCAGACGGCCTCCGGCTCGAAGGAACGGACCCGGGCGACGAGCTCATCGACTGCCTCTACGGCAGGCTCGCCGCGGACAACGGCTTCTTCGACTTCGAGCCGCTCGCCGGCGAGCGCAGCGTATACGGCTTCAACCGGCCCGCTGTCGGCGGCGAGCCCGCCGTCCCGGACCAACAAAATTCGGCGCCCGAATTCGACGGCCAGTCTTCCGGCCCGGCCGATCGAGCCCCGGCCGAATATGATCCGGCCCGGGGTCATCCATTCGAAATTCATCAGCCGCCCGTCCAATACTCCGCTTTATCGCAGGGGAATAAACTCATATGTTTATGGCCTTGGCGCGGCTGGGCCATCAGGTCGGCCACGGCTTCCTTCCAGGCCAGATAATGGGCCGTTTTCTGGTGGGCGGCGAAATCATCGGGCGTCTGGTAAACTTCATAGAGCATGAACCGGCCGGGCTCGCTCTCGTGCTTCAGGACGTCGAAGCGAAGATTGCCCGGCTCGCGGCGGGTGTTCTCGTGGTTCCGCTTGGTGGCCTCGACGAATTGTTCTTCGCCTCCCGGTTTAACCCAAATCGTGACACAGGCGACGTACATCGAGCCCTCCTTTTATTTGAAAGAAGACATCATCTTCTGAAAAACCGACTTTTTCATCATCGACTTCATGTCCTGGAACTGGCGGAGAAGCTGGTTGACCTCGCTGACCGGCCGGCCGCTCCCCCGGGCGATCCGCAGCCGCCGGCTTCCGTTGATGATCTTCGGGTCGTCCCTTTCTGCGGCCGTCATCGAATTGATGATTGCTTCGAAGTGAAGGAGTCGCTTTTCGTCCATCTGGGCCCCGGCCAGTTTCTTGAACGGCCCGGCCTGGGGCAGGTGACCGAGCAATCCCTCGAGCAAGCCCATCTTTTTGAGCTGACGGAGCTGGGATCGGAAATCGTCGAAGGTGAACTCCTGCTTGCGAAGCCGCCGGGCCATTTCCTCGGCTTCCTTGAGGTCGGTTTCCTGCTCGGCTTTTTCGATCAGGCTGAGGATATCGCCCATCCCCAGGATCCGGGAGGCCATCCGGTCGGGATGGAAGACCTCGAGCTTGTCGAATTTCTCTCCGACGCCGATGAATTTGACCGGGACATTGGTCACAGCGACGATCGAGAGGGCCGCTCCGCCCCGGGCGTCGCCGTCGAGCTTGGTCAGAATGAGGGAGGTCAGGCCGATCTTCTCGGCGAAGGCCTTGGCGCTCTTGACCGCGTCCTGACCGGTCATGGCGTCTCCGATGTAGATCGTTTCAATGGGCGCGAGGGCGTCCTTGACGAATTTCAGCTCATCCATCAGCTCGTCGTCGACATGGAGACGCCCGGCCGTGTCGACCAGCAGGAGGTCATAGCCGTGATTCCGGGTGAAAACAAGAAGGTCGGCCAGGGCCGTCTTGGGCTTGGCCATAGCCTGGGCCGTCATCTCGTAGAACGGCAGGCGGAGCTGTCCGGCGATCGTCCGGAGCTGGTCCTGGGCCGCCGCCCGCTTGAGGTCGAAGGAAACAAGCAGGGGGTTCTTCCCCTTGCCCACGGCCCACTTGGCCAGCTTGCCGCAGGTCGTGGTCTTGCCGCTTCCTTGCAGGCCGACAAGCATGAAAATCGAGGGGGGCGCGGAGGCGAATGTCAAGGGTTTGTCGGTCGTCCCCAGAATCTCGGAGAGCTCGTCCCGGACGATCTTGATGACCTGCTGGGCCGGGGTCAGGCTGTCGAGAACCGTTTGATCCAGGGCCTTGACCTTGATCCGGGCTTCGAAATCCTTGACGACTTTGTAATTGACGTCGGCTTCCAGGAGAGCCAGGCGGATCTGCTTCAGCGCTTCATTTAAATTGCTCTCGGTGATCTTTCCCTCCCCGCGGAGGAACTTCATCACCTTCTGAAGCCGGTCGGACAGTTGATCGAACATAGGGATCAAATGATAGGCGAAGAGGATCGCAAAAGCAAAGGGGCCTGACCCCTCTGCTTTATTTTTGCTATAATCAGCGGAGAACATGCTGAAAATCGGGATTTCCGGAGTCCGTGGGATCGTCGGGCCGTCCATGACACCGACGCTGGTCATGGATTTTGCCTCGGCCTTCGGGGCGTTTGTCGACCGCAAACCGGTCGTCCTGGCCCGGGACACCCGGGTTCACGGCCCGATGCTTCGGGCGGCCTGCGTCTCGGCCCTGCTCTCCTCCGGCTGCGACGTCATCGACCTGGGAATCTGTCCATCCCCCATCCTTCAAAAAACAGTCCGCCGGGTTAAAGCCGGAGGGGGCCTTGCGGTCACCGCCGGCCATAACGACATTCAATGGAACGCCCTGACCTTCATCGGCCCCGACGGGGCCTCCCTCAACCCCTTCCAGGGGCAGGAGGTCCTGGACCTTTACCATCTCCGGGACTTTGAAAAAGCCGCCACCGACGGCCTGGGCCGGCTCTCGACTCCTCCCGAATCCTCGTTTATCGATCCTTATTTTGACGACCTTCGTGCATTTGTCGACGCGGACTCGGTCCGGCAGGCCCGGTTCAAGGTCGTGATCGACGCCTGCGCCGGGGCCGCCGCGCCGTACCTCCGGCGGTTCGCCGAAGCCCTCGGTTTCGACCTGATTCCCATCAACGACGAGCCCAACGGCTTCTTCCCCCACGACCCCGAGCCCCGCCCGCGCAATGCCGCCCAGACCGTTTCGGTCGTCCGGGCCATCGGAGCCGAGGCCGGCTTTCTTCTGAGCAGCGATGCCGGCCGAGTTTCCCTGGTCAGCGAGACGACCGAAGCCCTTTCGGAGGAGTTTACCTTCCCCCTGATCGCCGACGCTATCCTCTCCCGGCGCTGCGGCCCGGTGATAACAACCTATTCGACTTCCAGAATGATCGAGGATGTCGCCCGGGCCCATCATTGTCCGCTGTCGCGGACCCGGGTCGGTCCGGCCCACGTCTTCCTGGCCGTCGGTCAGGACGATGCGGTCCTGGCCGGCGAGGGAAGCGGAGCCGTCGCCGCTCCCGCCTTTCAGCCGGCCTTCGACGCCTTCCTGTCCATGGCCCTCGTCCTGGAGACGATGGCCCGGTCCGGCAAGCGCTTGTCCGCCCTCGTCGGACAGCTTCCCCGCTACCATATCGTCAAGGAAAAGATATATTGCCCGGCCTCGCGGCTCCACGGGGTCATCGGCGGGCTGGCCAAGGCCTTCCATGGCCGGGATATCGATACCGGCGACGGGCTCCGGGCCGAGGATAAAGACGGTTGGGTCCAGGTCCGCGCCTCCGGCACCGAGCCGATGCTCCGGATCATCGCCGAGGACAAATCCAGGGACCGGGCCCGGGCCAAGGTCGATAAGATCCTCCAGACCGTCGAGCAGATGATCTGATGAAAAAGAACGCGACCCTGAAAATCAGCATCTCGGGCGCCCGTGGCATCGTCGGCGAGAGCCTCACGCCCCAGCTGGCCGCGACCCTGGCCCAGGCCTTCGGTACATACGTCGGCGGCGGGCCGGTCCTCGTCGGCCGCGACGCCCGGCCGTCCGGGATCATGCTGAGCGAGGCTGTCACCGCGGGCCTTCTTTCGGTCGGCTGTCGGCCGGTCGACGTCGGCATCCTCCCCATCCCCTCCTTCCTGTTTCTGACCAAGGCGACAAAGTCCGCCGGGGGGATTGCCGTGACCGCAAGCCACAATCCCAAACAGTGGAACGGCTTGAAGTTCATCAGCCGCAACGGGCTTTACCTCAATCCTCTGCAGACCGAAGAATATCTCGACATCTACCACCAGGCGGCCTTCGATTTCACCCCGCCCGCAAAATACAAGAACGTCCAGGTCAGGGCTGATGCGGGGGAAGCCCATCTCCGCCGGCTCCTCGACCGGTTCGGTTCGGCCGCCGTCAAGCGCCGCGGATTCAAGGTCGCCATCGATTGCAATAACGGCGCCGGGGCGCCCCTGGCCCCCCGTTTCCTCCGGGAATTGGGCTGCGAGGTCGTCCCCCTGTATTGCGAACCAAACGGCGAGTTCGCCCACGACCCCGAGCCGACGCCCGAGAACATCCCCGACGTCTGCGCAGCGGTCAAATCGACCGGGGCGGATATCGGGTTCGTCCAGGACGCCGACGCCGACCGACTGGCGGTCGTGGACGAGAAAGGCCGGCCCATCGGCGAGGAGCTGACCCTGGTCCTGGCCGCCCGCCACGTCCTGTCCCGGCGGAAGGGCTCTATCGTCTGCAATCTCTCCTCGACCCGGGCCCTGGACGACATCGCCCGAGCCTGCGGGGTCAAACTCTTCAGGACGAAAATCGGCGAGATCAACGTCGTCGAAAAACTCCTCTCGGCCAAGCCGAAGGCGGTGATCGGCGGAGAGGGAAACGGCGGGGTGATCGACCCCGAAATCCATCCCTGCCGGGACAGCTTCGCGGCGATGGGCTTGATCCTGGAAGCCCTGGCCGCGGGCCGGAGGCCGGTCTCCACCCTGGTTTCATCCCTGCCCCGCTATGTCCTGATCAAGGACCGGATCGAAGGGTCGGCCGAGCGGGCCCATCGCCTCATCGCCCTTCTCAAGAAACGGTACGAGAAGGCCGGCTCGGTCAGCCTGCTGGACGGGCTGAAGGTGGACTTTCCCGACCATTGGATCCACATCCGCCCATCCAATACCGAGCCCATCATCCGAATATTGGCCGAGGCGAAAACGGCGGCCGGGGCTAGGAAAGCCCTTGCAACCTTAAAGAGCGAAATCGCCGTGAATCTAAAAAAGCTCTAGTTGCTCGAAGATATATCTCAATACCTCCCCGTCATCTTGACAGGTCCCGGCCTATAGGGTAACGTAAGGAAGCCTTTTTTGCAGAAATAGCAAGGAAAACCATGAATTTCAAGGAGATAGCGGTATCTCCCAGGAGGCAGGAATGGCCCCGAAAATCGACTTCGAAGAGATCAACAAGATCATCAAGCTCCTTGAGGATAAAAACCTGGCCGAGTTCGAGCTGGAAATCGACGGCTTCAAGATCAAGATAGGCCGGAACAATTCGAACATAGCCCAGGCGGCCGTCGCCTACCAACCGGCCGCGGCTCCGGCCGCGGGAATCCCCGGACTCGTCCCGGAAACAGGCCCGGAAATGCGGGGCGACGCCCATGCCGTCGTCTCCCCCATGGTCGGAACCTTCTACCGGGCTCCCTCCCCGAGCTCCCCCCCGTTCGTCGATGTCGGCGACGTGGTCAAAAAACGCCAGATCCTCTGCATCGTCGAGGCGATGAAGCTCATGAACGAGATCGAATCCGACGCCGACGGCGTGATCAAGGAAATCTGCGTCGAGAACGGCAAGCCGGTCGAGTACGGCCAGAAGCTGTTCGTCATCGTCCCCCAGGCGTAAGGCGAGATGTTTTCGAAAATCCTGATCGCCAATCGCGGGGAGATCGCCCTCCGGATCATCCGGTCGGCCAAGGAGC
This sequence comes from Candidatus Aminicenantota bacterium, assembly GCA_016931595.1. GTDB lineage: Bacteria > Acidobacteriota > Aminicenantia > Aminicenantales > UBA4085 > JAAZPG01. The sequence continues at coordinate 13,094 of JAFGEN010000225.1, forward strand.
TGGGCATCAAGACGGTGGCCGTGTATTCGGAAAGCGACCGGACCTCCCTCCACACGATGCTGGCCGACGAAAAGTTCTGCATCGGTCCGGCCAAGGCCCAGGACAGCTACTTGAACATCCCCAACATCCTCGGCGTCGCCCAGATCACCAAGGCCGACGCCATCCACCCCGGCTACGGCTTCCTGGCCGAGAACGCCCGGTTCGCCGAGATCTGCGAAACCGAGGGCATTACCTTCATCGGCCCGCCGCCGTCGATCATTCGGATGATGGGCGACAAGAACCGGGCCCGCCAGGAGATGATCAAGGCCAAGCTGCCGGTCGTCCCGGGCAGCGACAAGATCCTCGAGGACGCCGCCGAAGCCAAGAAAACGGCCAAAAAAATCGGCTACCCGGTCATCATCAAGGCGTCGGCCGGGGGCGGCGGCAAGGGCATGCGGATCTGCCGCAACGAAAGTCATCTGGAGGAGCAGTTCCCCATCGCCGAGAACGAGGCCAAGATGGCCTTCGGCGACCCCTCCCTCTACATCGAGAAGTACATCGTCGGGGCCCACCACATCGAGATCCAGGTCATCGGCGACAGCCACGGCAATATCATCGCCTTCGGCGAGCGGGAATGCTCCGTCCAGCGGAAATACCAGAAAGTCATCGAGGAAACCCCCTCGCCCTTCGTCGACGAAAAACTCCGGAAGAAAATGACCAAGGCGGTCGAGGACGCGGCCAAGCACCTCGGTTACGAAAACCTGGGAACTTTCGAGTTCCTGGTCGACGAGGACAAAAAGTTTTATTTCATGGAAACCAACACCCGGGTCCAGGTCGAGCACCCCATTACCGAGATGGTTTACGGCATCAACCTGGTCAAGGCCCAGATCCGGGCGGCCGCGGGGGAAAAGGTCAACTTCCCCTTCGAGCTCGAAATGAAGGGCCACGCCATCGAATGCCGGATCAACGCCGAGGACCCGAACACCTTCGCCCCGTCGCCCGGGACGATCGACTTTCTCGTGCTCCCCGGCGGCGAAGGCATCCGGGTCGATTCCGGGGCCTACGGCGGATGGGTCATCCCGCCGACGTACGATTCCCTGGTGGCCAAGATCATCGCCTACGCCCCCTCCCGCTTCCTGGCCATCAAGAAAATGCAGACCGCCCTGGAGATGACGACGATCGTCGGCATCAAGACCAACATCCCCCTGCACCTGGAGATCCTGGCCAACTCGGATTTCCAGGCCGGCAATTACGACACCCAGTTCCTGGAAAAATTCCTGGCCCAAAAGAACGCCGGCTGA
>JAFGEN010000226.1 GCA_016931595.1 Candidatus Aminicenantota bacterium
AGAAGGCCTTGGGTGTAGGCTCCGGGATCATGCGGATATTCGCGGACGACTTGGATCCGCTGGATGGGAGCGGTCTGCCCGGTTTCGATTCGGGGCGCTTCCCATTCCGCGCTGTGGCAGCCGCAGGGCAGCCCGGCCGACAGAGCAACAAAAAGAAAGACAATCGTTCTCTTCTTCATCGCGGGACTTCCGAGAGGACTTTATTCCGTCCGGGCCCCGGTCGTCAAGGGCCGGGGGGTGCGCGCGCGGAGGGGCAGCGTCCAGGAAGCGGATTTTCTGTTATTTGATTCTTTGGGCCCAGGCCGGGTATAGTGCTCCAAGAGAAATGTCCGTTGAAGATTGTCCGGTCTGCGGCCGTTTGAACGATATCGAAACGTCGTTCTCCAAGTACGGCGCCCCTGAATACGACCGTCCCCTTCCGGAAAATGCCGCAGGGCTCGTCATCCTGAATGATCCGGACCTCTCCGGCACCGACCGGCATCATATTCGGCGATGCCCGGCCTGCGGCGCACTCTATGAGTATCTCCAATCCCATGAATATTTGATCAACGGCAGCGAGGAGGAAGAGACCCTGACGCGGTTGCCTTCCGGCCGAGCGGCCTCTCTTTTCCTCGAGGAAGCGCGACGGCTCGAGGCCCTCCGCCGGCAAATCGACGACTTGAGGTCAGCGGCCGGTCGATTGGCCGATTTTCTCGATCGAGGCCGTCCCTCGCCGGAGGAGGCGCGGGAATCCCTGGAGGAAATGGAACGGCATCACCGGGAGGCCGACGGGCTTTGCCGCCGGCTCCAAGGCCGGGGGGACGTTTTGCGCCGGGCGGCGCCCGAAATTCTTGCGGTTTGGGCGGGAGCGCACATGAGAGTCTGCCGCGGCTTCCTGGAAACCCTGTCCGATTCGAGCGAGGATGGAAGAACGGCCCGATTCGTCGCGAAATCCCTTTGCGAAGCGTGGGACCGTCTCCCTCAGACCGGCGATGCCTTTCTCTCGGTTGATTCGCCCTGGCTCCCCGGCTATCTGGACCGTCTGGACAAGGAGTTCGGCTGATCTCGATTTGAGGGCGGAGGAAACCAAGGAGTCATTGCGATGTCCCACGTGATGGTCGTCGCCGTAATCTTTGTCCTCACGGTCGTCATGATCATGAGCGGCCGCGGCGGCGGCAACTTTTACGTGGCTGCGCTCGTGCTCTCCGGCGTGGCCATGCACGCGGCCTCCACTACGAGCCAATTCATCCTGCTGGCCTCGGCCCTGATGGGAGCGGTCGTCTTCGGCAAGGCCCGCACCCTGTCCTGGCCTTTGGTCCTCTTCTTCGGAGGGGTGACCGCCTCCCTGGCGTTTTTCGGAGGTTTTTTCGCCCACCGATTCGGGGGTACGACCTTGAAAATCGTGCTGTCGGTTCTCCTGTTCATTGCCGGCGCGGCCATGCTGTTTCCGGAAAAACAGGGGAAAAAAACCGCCGTTTCCCGTCCCGGATTCTGGAATATCCGCAAGGGCGGCGATCTTTATGTGGTCAACCTCTGGTTGGCGTTGCCGCTGGCCATGGCCACCGGCTTCTTTTCCGGCATGGTGGGGATCTCCGGGGGCTCGTTCCTGGTGCCGTTGATGGTGGTCGGCTGCGGCGTTCCCATGCGCACCGCTGTCGGCACCGCCAGCGCGATGCTGGCGGCGACGGCGCTCACGGGCTTTGCGGGCAACGCCCTGCACGGTGGCTTCGTCCCGGAGCTGGCTGTTCCCTGCGGGGCGGTGGCCCTGGTCGGAGGTTTGATCGGGGGCAAAATCGCCCTGAAGACGAAGCCGTTGATTCTCAAGAACATTTCCGGGATCCTGACGATCATCGCCGCAATCTTCATGCTGGCGAATGCCCTGTCGGGGAGGTGAGGCTCCGCCTTTTGTCCGTGCTTGATTCCCTTTTGAATCGCCGTCCGGATTGACTCCGGCGACTCATCGCTGATAAAGTCTGGACGTCCAATAAGAATCAAGGTCCACGAACAACATGAAACACACATTTGAAAAACCTCCCGTTTCCGCCCGCATTCTCCTCCTGGCCGTCATAGCCGCGGCGATTTTTCCGCTGCTCGCCTCGTCGGCCGTCCCCGCCGTCCGCATCGCCGTGTCGGTCGATCCGACGGTTCGGGCCGAGCCCGTCTCGGGCCGCGTGCTCCTTCTCCTATCGCGGACCGAGAAGTTCTCGCCCGGAATGAACGGCACCCCGGTTTTCGGCCTGAACGTCGACGACCTGCGTCCGGGGGAGCCCGTCCTTCTCGATGACCGGGCCTTCGGATACCCGGTCCGCCGCTTGAGCGATATCCCGGACGGGGAATATCACCTCCAGGCCTGGCTCAACGTTTATACGACGTTTCACCGGTCCGATGGAAAGACGGTCAAGCTCCACATGGACCAGGGGGAGGGTCAGAATTGGCGGCGTTCCCCGGGCAACCTGTTCAGCGACCCGGTGAAGGTCCGCCTCGGCGGAGGGACTCCCTTGCCGTCGCTTGTCCTCAACCGCATCGTTCCTCCCATCCCTCCCTACCAGGATACCGCTCATCTCAAGCATGTCCGGATTCAGAGCCGGCTGCTGACGGAGTTTTGGGGACGACCGATGTTCCTGGGCGCCAACATCCTGCTCCCCAAGGGCTATGAGGATCATCCGGACGTCCGGTACCCGGTTCATTACATCCAGGGCCATTTCCCCCGCGGAGGCGTCGCCCGTTTCAGCGAAAATCCCGAAAGCTCCGGGTTTAAAATCTGGAATACCGACAACCTCCCCAGGTTCATCCAGGTCACCTTCGAACATGCCTGCCCCTATTACGATGATTCCTACGGCATCAATTCCGCTAATATGGGGCCGTATGGCGACGCCCTCGTCACCGAGCTCATCCCCCATATCGAAAAGACGTTCCGGGCGATCGGACAGCCCTGGGCCAGGGTTCTCTCGGGAGGCTCGACCGGCGGCTGGATCAGCCTGGCCCTCCAGGTGTTCTATCCGGACGTCTTCGGCGGCACCTGGTCGTTTTATCCCGACCCGGTCGATTTCCGAAAGTACCAGATTGTCGACCTTTACCGGGACGTCAATGCTTATTACCTGGAACATGAATGGACCAAGGTTCCGCGCGGCGGCGAGCGGGACACCAGCGGGAACCTGATCTATACCCAGGAACAGGAGAACCTGTATGAGGAAGCGATCGGCGACCGCTTCCGGTCCGGCGGACAATGGGCGGTCTGGAACGCGCTGTTCGCTCCCGTCGCCGAGGACGGCTACCCGAAACCGCTCTGGGACCCGGTCACCGGACGCATTGACAAGGAAACCGTGGCTTGGGCCGGGGAGCGCTATGACCTTCGCCGCTATCTCGAAAAACGCTGGCCGGAGATCGGCCAGATGTTGGCCGGAAAGATCCGAGTTTTCTGCGGCCGGATGGATAACTTCTACCTCAACGAAGCCTGTTATCTCCTGCAGGATGCGCTGGAAAAGCTCTCCGGTCCGCCCTACGGCGGAGAGTTCCGCTACGGCGACCGGGGCGGCCACGGCTGGAGCCCCTTCCGGGGCGATGAGCTTCTTCGGGCGATGGGGGCCCAGGTGGCCCGGTCCGCCCCGGGTGGAAAGACCGAGTGGGTTTATTGATCCTTATCTGAATCTGACTTCGGGCTATTAGGGCGAAAAGGGTGATTGTCCGCAAGCGGACAGTTTTTGTCTGTTTGTGGACAAGTGAAAGCGAGGAGCCTGGACCGGCAGACAAGGCCGAAGTCTATCGCTTGGTATGTTTCCTGCATATCTCCAGGCGAGGACATAGACCGGCCATGACGGATATTGAACTGATTGGAATCGCCAAAGAGGGGAATCCCGCCGCGCTCGAACAACTTTTCATGAGACATGCGGCCCGCGTTTTTCATCTGGCTCTTCGCTATGTCTGCTTCCGCGAGGACGCCGAGGACGTTGTCCAGGAGACCTTCATCAAAGTGCATGATGGAATCCGGTCCTTCGATACCGATTACAGCGCGGGTTTCCCGGCCTGGATCAACCGGATCTGCATCCATTGCGCGATCGACTACCTTCGGGCCGGAAAGCGTCGCGGCCGGCGAATGACATCCCTGGACGCCTTGCTCCTGGATCCTCCTTCGTCTTGTCCCACACCGGAGCAACTCGCCGTCCAGCGCGATATTTCCGTCCAGGTTGAAAACGCCGTCGTGTGTCTTCCGCCGCGCCAGAGAAGCATCTTTTCCCTGCGTTACCGGGAGCATTTGAAAATCAGCCAGATCGCCGGCCGGCTGGACTGCAGCGAAAGCAATATCCGGGCCCAGCTTTTTAAAACGAAAAGCCGATTGCGCCGCATGTTCGCGGCGACGGCTTGAACGGCTGCGCGGTCGGGCGAACAGGAGAACCCGACCCATGAACCGTTCTCGATCTGCGTTGTCTTTTCCGATCCCAGCTTTTCTCCTCGGCCTCGTCCTGTGTTTCCCGGTCCTCGGTCCGGCCCGTTATTCGGCCGAAGTCGGGATTCCCGGCGCCGGGCCGCTTGGGAACAAGATGTTCATCCTCTCGACTCCGGAATATCAGGATACTCTGGGCGAATACATCGCTTGGAAGAAGAGCCGCGGGCTCGATGTCGAATTGGACGTCCGCGCGGCGGGACAAGGCGTCGAGGCGGTAAAAAGAAGAATCCAGGAACAATACGCGCGCGGCGGGCTTGCCTACATTATCCTTGTCGGGGATATCGACGACGTGCCCAGCATGATGTTTCCCGACCGGGGATCGGGGCGCGGGTATCCGTCCGATCCCAGTTACACCCTCCTGGACGGCGACGACCTCATCGGCGACGCCCTCATCTCGCGCCTGTCCGCCAATACGCCCGCAGAGCTCGAAATCCAGGTTAAAAAAATCATCAAGTACGAGAAAGGCGATTTCGAAAACTTCGATTGGATCCGCCGGGCCGTCGTCGCCTCCATGGACGGCTTTGACGGAGTCGATCATGCGGCCAAACTGGAAAACAGCCTGAAGACCCATCCGGACTACTTCGGCGAAGTGATCAAAATCATGGAATCGGACGGCGACGTCACGAGGAAAATCCGCGAGGCGATCGAGACGAAGGGCGTCAATTTCATCGCCCATCACGGCCATGGGAGTACGACCGGCTTCGAAAGCCTTCCGTTCTCCCGGGAGGACGCCGCCCGGCTGAAGAATTTCAAGACCGGATTCCCCATTATCCATGGGGCCGCCTGCAGCACGGGGAGCTTCTGGATTGAAAACGGCGACTGCCTGGCGGAAGCGTTCATGAAAGCCGGCACGGCCGAACATCCGGCCGGAGCCATTGCGTTCCTGGGAGGGGATACGTCCATGGATCCCGGGGCCTGCATCGCCGCCCAAAAAAAAGTCTTCATGGCCTATTATTTCGACGAGAACATCAAGACGATCGGTGAATTGTTTTATAAAGGCACCCTGGCAGCCATGAAGGACCTGAGTCAGGACCGGGCCGAGCGCTTGTTTCGGCGCTGGCACCTTTTCGGGGATTGTTCGACGCCGCTGTGGAGAAAGATACCCGGTTCCGGCCGAGAGAATTTGAACTGAATCGATACGCCGGGCACGGCTTGGGAAGAAGACCCGCGTAATTATTTGTCAAGTTTTCCTGTAAGAGTTTTTTATTCGGCATTCTGATATACTACATATTAAGGTGCGGGTAGCCGGAGCGCCGGTTATATCCAGGAGGTCTCGTCATGAACAAACGGTCGATTGCGCTTATCCTTTCGCTTCTCGCCGGTTTCGGCTTGTGGCTCGGCTTGAAAGGACTACCCGCCCAGACCGCCGGGGATCAAATCCTTGACGGCATCGGAGAGACGGCCTTGATCGCCCGCTATATTTTTGACGGCAATACGGAGGACCGGTCCCGGAATCATTTCCATGCCGTTGCGGTTTCCGGCGAGCCGACCTATCCCGAGGAGAGACCGTTCGGAAAAGTCCTCTTCCTCCAGGGCGGCGCGCTCCGTCTCCCCGGACGGGCTTTGGCCGGGATCGACAACCTGAGCGTCACATGTTGGGTCAACCTCGACTCCGCCGATCCCGGCCAGGTTCTGTTCGATTTCGGCGGGAAGACCGGACGCGGCTTGTTCTGCCTGTTGACCGGCCCGGATGAAGCTTCGGGATTCCGCGTCGGAACCTCCGCCGCCGATGCCGGGGGCGGGCAGGAACTGACCTCCAAAGCCAATTCCTCCGGGCGCTGGTTTCACGTGGCTGTGGTTCTGGACGCGGCCCATAGCACGCTGACCGGTTACGTCATGGGCCGTGAGGTCGGCCGGGTGGAAGACCTGAAAATGCGTTTCGAGGATATTTTGGACCGGGATCAACCGGATCAAAACCGGCTGTTCATCGGCCGGGCCCTGGATTCCGAAGAGCCGGGCCTGAGAGCGAAGCTTCGCGACCTCCGGCTCTACAGCATCTCCCTGAGCGAAGAGCAGGTGAGAGCGATCGCTTTCGGCGCGGCCGGGGGCATGGGCGGCGGACGGCGGAGAGCCGTGGAGCCGGCGGCTCCCGCGCTTCGTTCCCTGGCGTTGGGCCTTCGGGCCGTTCCCGACATCTCCGTGGAAACGACGACGGGCGTTCTGCCCCATCTCCCTGTCCGGATTCCCGGTATCTATGAAAACGGCGTTTCGGGCCCGCCCGTCCGGGTGATCTGGCCGTCGCCCGCTGACAACAGCGCCGTTTTGAATCCCGGGACTTATACCGTAACCGGAACCGTGCCCGGAACCGCATTCCAGCCTAAAGCCGTTGTGAGCGTGAAGCCGGCCGAAGCGCCCGCAGCCGCGGCCGAACTGAAGCGGCTTCTAGAACCGTTCCCACTGGGGCGGGTGGTCCTGAACCGGGACATCGACGGCCGGGACACGTTGTTCATGAAGAACCGCGACAAATTCATCACCATGCTGGCTAAGGTCAATCCCGACAACTTCCTTTACAATTTTCGGGATGCGTTCGGCTTGCCTCAACCCGCCGGCGCCGTCCAATTGGGCGGCTGGGACGATCAAACCACCCGCCTGCGCGGCCACGCCACGGGTCATTACCTTTCGGCCTTGGCCCAGGCCTATGCCGGCTCGGTGTATGACGCCGCTCTGCAGGCGAACTTCCTGAAAAAGATGAACGATATGATCGACACGCTTTACGACCTCTCCCAAAAATCGGGCCGGCCCGCGGAAGCCGGGGGGCCGTGCAATTCCGACCCGACGACCGTACCCCCGGGGCCTGGAAA
>JAFGEN010000227.1 GCA_016931595.1 Candidatus Aminicenantota bacterium
CCGGGCCAGAAAGCCGTCGTTGATGTAATCGTGCTCCTTGCTCGCGGCCCGCTGGATGGCCCCGTAGGCGACGTGATGGTTGGTCAGGATCAGGCCCTCAGAGCTGACGAATTCGCCCGTTCCGCCGCCGAGGTTGACCACGGCGCTCATCAATCCGGTCCCGTCCTTCTTGTAGAGGTCGTCCGGGTTCATTTTCAGTCCCAGCTTCATAAGGTCGAGGGACTTCATCTGGTGGGGCATCCACATGCCCTCGTCCGCTCCGACGAGCGAGGCGAGGGCGATAACGGCGAGAAAACAAGATGTCCGGCGGATCATTCGGCGCATGCGGTCCTCCTGGGGAGAATTAAAAAAGGAGGGAATCATACAACCGATTCCTTCGGCTGACAAATCCAGGCCCGGTGTCGAGGGACGAAACACGGCGCCAAAGGCGGGGAGACGACCCGGAATTCGAACGGGGGAATTCGGCCGGGGGGAATTTGGAGATGACCCGTATAGGACTTGAACCTATAACCCGCAGATTAAGAGTCTGCTGCTCTACCAATTGAGCTAACGGGCCATCGAGGGGAGGTAGTTTAGCCGAGAGGGGCGCTTTTGTCAAACGGCGGGGATTGGCTCGGGAACAGTCCCGCCGGCGATTTTTTCAATTTCGGCCAGCATCTCCGGCGTGGTGATGAAGACCAGGACGTCGCCGGTTTCGAGGACCGCCGTTTTCCCCGGGTTGAAATCGAAATCTTTCTTCCCGCCCCGCCGCCGGGCGACGAACAGCGCTCCCGTTTTAGCCTCGAAGTCCGCCTCCCCCACCGTTTTTCCGGCCAGGGGAGAACCGGCCGGAATCGTCACTTCATCGAAGCGGAGGACCCGGTCCCGCTCCCGGAGCATCAGATCGAGAAACGTGGTCGTGGCCGGTCGGATCATTTCCGAGACCATCCGCATGCCCCCGATGAACGTCGGAGAAATCACGCTGTCGGCCCCGGCTTTCCTCATCTTGGCGTGGGACCGGACGTCGATGCCCTTCGCCACGACCCGTAGCGTCGGATTGAGACCCTTGGCCGTCACGAGGACGAACAGGTTGGCCTCATCGGTGGCCAGGGAGCACAAGAGTCCCCTGGCCCGTCCGATCCCGGCCTTTTCCAGAACGTCGTCCTCGGCCGGATCGCCCTGGACCCAGAGGATCAGGCCCAATTCCAACATTTTATCGACCCGTTCCTTCGACGGGTCGACGACGACAAACGGTTTTTTCGTCTGGAGGAGCTCCCGGACGACCGTTTGGGCGGTTTCGTCGCTTCCGCAGACAATGTAATGACCGGAAAGCTTGGCGATGGCTTTTTCCATTTTGCGTCTCCCCAGAAGATGCCGGAGCTCTCCCTCGACGACGAAGGCCGTAATCGAGGACACGGCGAAGGCGATCGTGCCCAGGCAGATGATGATGTAAACGACGGCGAAGACCCGGGCCTCGGGCTGAGCACCGAGGTCGTGGACTTCCCCGTATCCGATGGTCGCCACCGTGATGACCGTCATGTAAACGGCGTCCATGAGAGTCCATTCGGTGCCGCCGAGGACCTTGAACCCGGCCACACCCAGGACGAACACCGCGGCAAAAAGAATAAGCGCGGTGACGAGGCGTTTTTTGCTGCCCATGGGTCGATGGGGGAAATCTATCACAGTCGGGCGGCGGATTGAAGAGCCGCCCGGCCGCCGGCAACCGAATGCCCTTGACACAGGGAACGATCGGAAATATATCTTGCCGGAGAGGTTTGCCGCATGATCGTCAATCCTTTTCTCGGCGTCGTCTTCCACTGGCTGGGCGGACTGGCTTCGGGCAGCTTCTATGTCCCCTTTCGCGGCGTCCGCAAATGGGCCTGGGAAGTGTACTGGCTGGTGGGGGGATTCTTCAGCTGGATCATCGCCCCGATCGTCCTGGCTTCGGTCCAGACCGAGGACTTGTGGGCTGTCATCGTTTCCGCGCCGCCGGCCAGTCTCATTAAAGCCTATGTTTTTGGAGCCCTCTGGGGCGTGGGCGGCCTGACCTTCGGATTGACCATGCGATACCTGGGCATGTCCCTGGGAATGGGCGTAGCCCTGGGATATTGCGCGGTCGTCGGGACGCTGGTTCCCCCGATCGTCGACGGCACGTTCGGCTCGCAGGTCCTCGGAACGACGTCCGGTCTGGTCATCCTCATCGGCATCCTCGTTTGCGTCCTCGGCATCGTCATCGCCGGGATGGCCGGGATGTCCAAGGAACGGGAGATGAGCGAGGAGGCCAAAAAATCCTCTATCAAGGAATTCAACTTCGGCAAGGGCATCCTGGTGGCCGCCTTCTCGGGCGTTTTCAGCGCCTGCATGGCCTTCGGCCTGGCCGCGGCCGAGCCGGTCGCCCGGATCTCAGCCGAGCACGGGACCGATCCCATCTGGGTCGGCCTGCCCAAGCTCTGCATCGTTTTACTGGGCGGATTCACGACGAATTTCATTTGGTGCCTAATCCTCAACCGCCGGAACAAGACGGGAAACCAATATTTCCGTTCCCGCGGTCAGGCTCCGATGCTCCGCAATTATTTTTTCAGCGCCCTGGCCGGGACAGTCTGGTATTTCCAGTTCTTTTTCTACACCATGGGCGAAACCCAGATGGGCCGGTATAAATTCTCCAGCTGGACCATCCACATGGCCAGCATCATCCTCTTCAGTTCGCTCTGGGGCCTGGCCCTTAAGGAGTGGAAGGGGGCCAGCGGCTTCACCAAGACGCTCCTCATCGTCGGCCTGGCCGTCCTGATCTTTTCCACCCTGATCGTCGGCTACGGCAACTACTTGGCCGCCCAGACCGCCCCCGGAATATGATAACTTCCAGGGAGCGCGTCCGGAAAGCCCTGAATCACGAGATCCCGGACCGTGTCCCGATCGACCTCGGCGGCAATCAGACCGGCATCCACAAGCATGCCTATTTGAAGCTCGTTCGCCATCTCGGCCTCGACGAGGACATTCAGATCATGGATGCCGTTCAGCAGCTGGCCCGGCCGAGCGAGGCTGTCCTGGAACGGTTCCGGGTGGACACCCGTTACGTGGCCGCCGGGCCGGCCGCATCCTGGAAGGGAGGCGTCGTCCGGACGGAACGGGACGGGAGGGTCTGGCACGACCTGACCGACGAATTCGGGGTCCGCTGGTCGATGCCCGACGACTCCCCTCTTTACATGGATATCACCATGCATCCGCTGACCGGAGCGACGCTCGAGGATCTGGACGA
>JAFGEN010000228.1 GCA_016931595.1 Candidatus Aminicenantota bacterium
CCGTCCGGAAGACCGATCCCGTCGTCGCGGACCGTCAGGCGGATCATCCCGTCCTCGCTCTCCCTGAGTTCGATCCCGACCCTCCCTTTCCTCCCGGGCGGGAAGGCGTGCTTGAGAGAATTGAGGACAAGCTCGTTGAGAATCAGACCGCAGGGAACGGCGGCGTTGATGTCCAGAAAGGTTTGCTCCAGGTCCAGGTGCAGGGCGACCCGGTCACCGACGTTGTGCGAGCCGAACACCGTCGAGGTCAAGGTTTTGACGTAGTCGGAAAAATCGATGGTCGAGAGGTCCTTGGTTCCGTAGAGCTTTTCGTGGACCAGGGCCATGGACTTGATCCGCTCCTGGCTCTCCTGGAACGCTTCCCGGACGTCGGGATCGGCGAACTTCCCCGACTGCAGGCGGAGAAGGCTGGAAATCACCTGCATATTGTTCTTGACCCGGTGGTGGATCTCGCGAAGAAGGACTTCCTTTTCCCTGAGGGCGTCCATGACCCGCCGCTCGGCCTTCTTCCGCTCGCTGATGTCCCGGATGATGGCCTGATGGTAACGGGCTTCCCCGATATCGATAACCCTGAGGCTGACCTCCACCGGGAACGTCTCGCCCGATTTCCTGCGGTGGACCGTTTCGAAGATCAGGCTGCCGGTCTCCTCGGCTTCCCGCAACTGGCTTTGAAAGGCCGGCCGGGCCTCCTCGGGCCGCAGGTCGGGGATGTGCAGACCCAGGAATTCGTCCCGGCCGTATCCATAGACCGATAAAGCCCGGTCGTTGACTTCGATCAGGCGATGATTCCGGTCGGTCATAAAAACGACGTCGTTGGCGTACTTGTGAAGGTATTCGAAATGCCGGACCAGGGCCAGGCGCTCGTGCTCGGTTTCATACCGGGCCTTGAAATGCCTGGCTTCGCTGCGCTTGATCCAGAAAAGAAGAAGCGCTCCGATCCCGAAGCAGAAGACGAAGATCATGGACGCAAACGTCGAGATGCGGGCCAGCATCGGCCGGAAGATCACGGCCCGGTCCTCTTCAACGATCAGGTGCCAGGGAGTATCGGGGAGCTTCCGGACAATTGAGAGCACGCGCACTCCCCGGTAGTCGCTTCCTTCGTAACGTCCATTTCCTCCTTCCCCGGTCAGGGCCTTCGAAATGACGACGGAAGCGGCCGGAATCCTGAAATCCAGGGCGTGGTCGGAGCGGAAGCGAAGGGGGCTTAGGATCACGACGTCCTCTCCATCCCGGCGGACAAGGTAGGACTTGGCCGTTTTGCTGGGCGACGGCCAGCTTTCAAGAAAGGGGAAGAGGAATGCCTTCGGGTCGACGCGAAAGAGAAAAACACCGGCGACCGTCCGGTCCGAACCTTCCCGGATGACGGGCGCATAGAGGTCGATGTGGAGGCTCAAGCCGATGTCGTCGGCCTTGTGAAAGTCCGAAAGGAACGGTTCGGCCGAGGCCTGGACCCGGGCGACATTTTCCCGGCCGAAAGATCCGGACCTGGCCGCCGAGGCGGGGGAGGCCAAGCGAGCCCGGCCCGCGGCGTCGAAAAGGATGCCGTTCATGAATCCCTTGACGGCAATGAAGGAATCCATCCAGGCCTGGATTTCCGGGTCGGGAGCGGAATCGGCCGGATCACGGTCGAGGAAAGGAATCACCCGGCGGGTGCTGACCGGGTTGACCGTAAAGACGGCCGCATCATCGAGCAGGTCCTTCCTCCAGTCGGCGATGACCGTGACTTTGAGGTCGGCCACGGCGTCGAGAGTATCGGCGGCCGTTTCCTTGACCTGGCGGCCGGTCTGGAAGAAGTAAAGGAAGCCGGCCGCGGCCAGAAGGAAGGCCAAACCAATGATCAGGGCGGCCGGAATGAAGATCGGAGACCGGAAATGCTTCACGAGTCCATTGTAGGATTTATCCGGGGAGGCTGCAATGTCCCTATCGGGTGGTCATGCCGCCCGGCTTAACGTTCCGGGCCGCCGGCGCGTATTCAGAGCGGCAAGCGGAACTGGAAAATGCCGTACCGGATTCGGAACGCAAAGAGAGCGAAGGCGTCGGCCAGTCGCTGTCCGCCGAATTTGACCGCCGTCAACGGCTGAGCTATTATATAAAGGGTAAGTAGAAAAACAGGAGGAAACGATGAAACCGAAGAATATCTTGTCTCTTGCCCTGCTCGGTCTTCTTGTCCTGCCCCTGGCCGCGGCCAAAGACGTGGCCATCGCCAGCAAGTGGGCCGTTGCCCCCGTCCAGGTCGACGGTCAGGGCGACGAATGGACGCCCGAGGAAATGGTCGCGATCGGCGCCGTCGGGGCCAAGATCGCCGTTCGAAACGATGCCAGGAACATCTATGTCCTGCTGAACCTGGAAGACCCCAAGTACCACAGCTCCATCCAGCAGACCGGGGTTACATTCTGGGTCAATCCCGATATGAAGTCCAAGAAGGTCCACGGCATCCGCCTGGCTCCCAAGTCCATCACGGCCGACGAGCTCATCAAGGAGCTCGAGGGCCAGGGCCAAGCCTTGACCGAGGAGCGGAAAGCCGAGATTCGGAAGCAGAAGGAATACCTGCTGTACGCTTGCGAGACCGTGGACAAGAAGGGCAAGGTCGTCCCCCACGATCCCAAGGCAGGGGTCGGCACCTACCGGATGGTCCAGGTTCAGAAATCCCGCGTTCTCGAATTCGTTGTCCCCATGGCCTTATTTAACAATGCCGAAAACGAGGTCGCGGTCGACCTGTCCAAGCCGTTCAAGCTCGGCGTCGAATGGGGCGGAATGACCGAAGAGATGAAGGCCATTCGGGCGGCCCAGATGGGCGACCGGATGGCCGCGGCTTCCGATTCCCGGGTCGGCGGCGACAGCTGGAACACCGAGGGCCAGGCGGTTGGTGAACGCTCCGGTGGCGGCGGTTCCCTGTCCATGATGCGCGGCGGCCCGAAGGTTTACTCCTTCTGGGTCGACCTCACGGTCGCCTCGGAAAACAAGTAAGCGGCCGGATTCTTTCGTCCCAAAGGCGGGAACACATCCCGGATTCCGGGAGGTGTTCCCGCCTTTTTTTTTCCTGGTTAAAGAGGGATTGAGACCAGCATGGCCCCGGCGAAGGCCAGGATAACGGCGGCCAGCTTGAGCGGGGTGATCTTCTCCTTCAGGATCAGGGCGGCCAGGATGAAGATGAAGATCGTGTTCAACTGGTTGAGGGCCGAGGCGATCGAGGCCTGGGTGTATTTCATTCCGGCCATCCAGATCAGGACGGAGAGGTAGGCGGACAGGAAGGAGGCCGGCAGGAGGATCTTGTATTCGGGCCCGGGCCGAAGCGGCCGAAGGATTTCCCGGCGGCGGGGATGGGCGCCCCAGAGGAGAGTCCCGGCCGCGGCTCCGCCGGCCATGCGGATGAGCGTGGCCCAGAGAACGGAGACGCCGGGGAGGAACGGCTTGGCCAGGACGATGCCCCCGGCCGTCAGGAGCATGGAGACGACACCGACCCCGATCCCGGTCAGGAGGTTCCGCCGGCTGATCTTCTCATCGCTTTTTCTCCGGGTGATGAGAAGCACGGCTCCGACGATGAGCATCACTCCGACGATCTGGAGGCCGGTCATATGCTCGCCCAGGAACAGAAACGACAGGATGATGACGAAGGGGCTGTAGGCGCAATCGACGATGGCCGTCAGCTCGGCCCCGAGCTTGACCAGGGCGGTGAAAAACAGCCAGTCCGAAAGGGCGATCCCGAGAATGCCGCTAAGGACGAAAACCCCGACGGTTTTCAAGGGAAGCGGAGGGATTTCGCCGCCGATGACCGCGACGGTCGCGGTTAAAAGGACCAGGGCCAGCCAGTTCTTGAACAGGTTCATGGCCAGGGGGTGGACCTTGTCCTTGTCCCCGGAGATTCGGAACAGGACGACCGACAGCGCCCAGACGAAGGCCGAGACCAGGGAGAGGATCTCCCCGATATGCGGCAGGCGCATGATGTCGTTCAGCATGTCTCGGCGCCATGTTATATCAAAGTCGGCCGCGGATATCCAGGGATTTCGGCTTGTGTATTCCGGCGCTCTTTGATTAAATAAGGCCCACAATGAAGATCATCGGCCTTCACTGGCTCGATTTCGCGATCATCATCCTCTACCTTGCCGGAATGGTGGCCATGGGCTTCCGGCTCTCCCGCCGGAACAAGACCGCGGGCGATTTTTACCTGGCCGGCCGGAAGCTGGGCAAGTTCACCCAGTTTTTTCTTAATTTCGGGGCTTCGACCAATGCCGACCAGGCCGTGGCCGTCAGCCGGGAGATTTACCGCCAGGGCATCGGGGGAATGTGGATCCAGTACCTGGTCCTGTTCCTGACGCCGTTCTACTGGTTCACGACGGCCTTCATGCGCCGTTCGCGGGTGACCACCCTGGGCGATTTTTACACCGAACGCTTCAGAAGCCCCTTTCTCGGCGGGGCGTTCGCCGTCTTCACCCTGGTTATGGCCTTTATCGGGGGCGGAGTGAGCTACATGGTCGCGGGCAAGATGGTCCAGGCTCTGACCCCCAAGGATGCGGCCGTCCTCACGGCCGCCGAGCGGGAGGAAGTCGCGCAGTTCGCCGAATACCAGGCCCTGAAGAAGGAGGTCGACGCGGGCCTCGCCCCGGACCGGGAGGCCCGCTACCAGGAATTGAACGACCGGGCGAAAAAGGGCGAATTGCGGGCCTTCATCAGCTACACCGACCCGTTGATCGTCTATTTCATTTTTGCCCTCGTGGTCAGCGCCTACACCATCATGGGTGGTTTTATCGCCGCGGCCATGACCGACATCGTCCAGGGCTTCCTGATCGTCATTTTTTCGCTGATGCTCATCCCGATCGGCCTGGCGAGAGTCGGGGGATTTTCCGGGCTTCATGCCAAAGTTCCGGAGTTCATGTTCAACCTCTTCGGCTCGGCCTCCCTCTCGGAGTATGCCTGGTACACGATTCTGGCCATGATCCTGGCCAACCTGGTCTCGATCATCGCCTCGGCCCCGATGATGCAGACAGCCGGCTCGGCTAAAAACGAGATGACGGCCCGCTTCGGGATGATCGCCGGGACCTTCTTCAAGCGGATTCTGATGATCTTCTGGGCCCTGGCCGGATTGTTGGCCATCGCCCTGTTCGGCGGGCAGCTCCATGACCCCGACCTCATCTGGGGGCTGATGACCCGGGAGCTGCTCTTTCCCAGCGCCGTCGGGCTGATGCTGGTCGGGATCCTGGCGGCGAACATGTCCACCCTAAGCGCCAACGCGGTGTCCTATTCGGCCCTGTTCGTCCACAATCTCTACCAGCCGGTCCGGCCGGGCCGGTCCGACCGTCATTACCTTGCGGTCGGCAAGGTCATGCTGGCCTTGGTTTTGTTCGGCGGCGTGGGCACGGCCCTCTTCGTCGGAAACCTCCTGGTCCTCTTCCAGTACTTCATTTCGCTTCCGGCGATCTTCGGCGCTTCCATCTGGCTGGGGTTCATCTGGCGCCGCCTGACGAAGAACGCGGTCATCATCCAGGTGTTCATCTGTTTCGCGATCATCGCCGTGATACCCAACGTCTTCCAGACCTGGACCTGGGCCCGGACCAACCCCTCTTTCCTGGCCGAAACCCGGCCCCGGACGGTCGAGGCCCGGACGGCGGCTTTAGCCGAGGATGTCGACGCCGGCCGGGCAACCGCCGTGGGGGAGAAGATTCTCAAGACCCACGCCATCGAACCGGCGGCCGTCTTCTATGAAAAAGTCGCCCGGCAGGACCCGGCCGATCCCGCTTCGCCGAAAATCGGCCTTGGACGATTCAACGCCGAAATCTGGGTCTGCAGCTGGTTCGGAATCGATTTCACCAAAGCGACCAAGGCCCAGCTCATGGCCGTCCGGTTCGGCTTCGACGCCCTGTTCCCGTTTCTTCTGCTCTTTCTCATCAGCGCCGTCACCCGGCCTGTGCCGAAGCCGGACCTCGACCGCTTCTTCGCCAGAATCCACACCGCCGTCCTCCCCGACCCCGCCGACGACGCGGCGGCGGTCAGGGCCGCGGCGGAAGATCCCGGCCTCTACCGCGGCCGCAAGGTCTGGCCCTGCTCGTCCTGGGAAATCATGAAACCCGGAAAATGGGACATCATCGGTTTCGGGGGGAGTTGGCTGTTGGTCGGAGTCATCATTCTCCTCCTCTGGCTCATGGTCAGCCTGAAATGACGCGGGATATCCGGGACCTTTCCTTCGCGGAGCTTTCGGCCGCCTTGGCCTCGTTCGGCGAACCCCCGTTTCGGGCCGAGCAGGTCTTTGCCTGGCTCTACCGGCGGCGGGCCGCTTCGTTCGAAGAATTCACCGACCTGCCCAGGACACTCCGGGAGAAGCTTGCCCTGGAATTCACCCTCCGGCCGCCGGAAGTCCTCGAAGTCCGGGCTTCGGCCGATGGAACGTCGAAGTCCCTCTTCCGCCTGGCCGACGGGCGTCTGATCGAAAC
>JAFGEN010000229.1 GCA_016931595.1 Candidatus Aminicenantota bacterium
CACGTCGACGAGCTCGACCGGCTGCGCCGGATCGAGGGACAGATCCGCGGCGTTCAGAAAATGATCGAAGGCCGGCGGTACTGCGTCGACATCCTGACCCAGCTTTCCGCGGTGTCCGCGGCCTTGGCCCGGGTCGAGGAGCGCATCCTCGAGCGCCATCTTCGGACCTGCGCCAAGGAATCTTTTTCCGGAGCCGATCCATCCGACCAGAGCAAGAAAATCGAGGAGATCATCGGCCTCCTGGGCCGGTATCGCCGGACGACCGGCGCCTGACCTGAACCGGTGGGCAAGACGATCGAAATAAAAGGAAGGCTGCCGTGGCAATTGATCCTGTTTGCGGCATGACTGTTCAAGAAGACGCGGCCAAGGGCGTTTCCGACTACAACGGCCGGCGGTATTATTTCTGCTCCGGCGTCTGCAAGAAAAAATTCGACGCCGACCCGGAACAATA
Organism: Candidatus Aminicenantota bacterium; assembly: GCA_016931595.1. Classification (GTDB taxonomy): domain Bacteria; phylum Acidobacteriota; class Aminicenantia; order Aminicenantales; family UBA4085; genus JAAZPG01. The sequence continues at coordinate 452 of JAFGEN010000229.1, forward strand.
TCTCCGGCGGATGAACGACCCGATGCCCCGCGCCTGCCCTCCGGGGGAGCCGTGTCCCGTCCAAGCGGCGCCCGCCGTCCCCGCGCCCCGGGCTGGAGCCGTACGCCTCGATCTTCCGGTATCCGGGATGACCTGTGCGTCCTGCGTTGCCGCGGTCGAAAAATCCCTTCGAAAAATTCCGGGCATCGAGTTCGCGGGCGTCAATTTCGCCACCGGGCGGGCGACTGTCATTTACGACCCGGCAACGGTCAGAACCGCCGACCTGGTCCGGGCCGTCCGCGGCTCCGGCTATGACGTTGTCTCGGCCGCCGCCGAGATCCCCGTCAAAAGCGTCATGTGCCGGGGCTGCGCCGGAACGATCGAGAGCGCCGTCCTTTCCCTCCGCGGCGTCCTTCTGGCCGAGATGAATATCGACACCCTCCGGGTCCGGGTGGAATATCTCCCATCGGAAACCGGCCTGGATGAAATTCGCGCGGCGATCGAGAACGCCGGCTACCAGGTCGTCCGTCCTCACTCCCCGCACCCATCATCCTCCTCCTCCTCCTCCTCCGGCGCGGCCGCCGAGACCCCCCCCGCCGATTTCGAGGCGGCCCTTCGGGAGCGGGAGCTCCGCGGTCTGCAAACGAAATTTTTCATCGGCCTGGCCGCAAGCATCTTGATCTTTCTGGGCAGCATGGGCTCCGTCCTTCCCTTTGTCCCCGCGTTTCTCCAGTCGCCCGTCCTCCTCTGGATCCTTGCGACGCCGGTCCAATTCTGGCTGGGCGCCCGTTTCTACCGCGGAGCCTGGGCGGCTCTCCGTCACGGCCGGGCGGACATGAACACCCTGGTCGCCGTGGGGACGTCGGCGGCTTACCTCTACAGCGCCGCGGCTGCGCTCGCCCCATCTCTGTTTGCCTCCTCCGCCCACGGCCGGCATGTTTACTTCGATACCTCCGCCGTCATCATCACCCTCATCCTTCTCGGCCGGCTCCTGGAAGCCCGGGCCAAAGGCCGGGCCTCGGACGCGATGAAGCGCCTGCTCGGCCTCCAGCCGAAAACCGCCCGCGTTCTCCGCGGCGGAACCGAGGCGGACGTTCCCCTGTCCGAGGTCATTCCCGGCGACCTGGTCGTCGTCCGGCCCGGCGAGCGCATTCCGGTGGACGGCGTCGTAACCCGGGGCCGCTCCTCCGTCGATGAATCGATGATCACCGGCGAAAGCATTCCCGTCGAGAAAAACGCCGGCGACGAGGTCATCGGGGCGACGATGAACCGGCACGGAAGCTTCACCTTCCGGGCCCTCAAGGTCGGGCGCGACACCGTCCTGTCCCGGATCGTCAAGCTTGTTGAGGAGGCCCAGGGTTCGAAGCCGCCCATCCAGCGGCTGGCCGACGTGATCGCCGGGTGGTTTGTCCCGGCCGTCATCGGCGCGGCCCTTCTGACCTTTGCCGTCTGGATGATCTTCGGTCCGACGCCGCCCTTCACCTTCGCAATCATCAACTTTGTTGCGGTGATGATCATCGCCTGTCCCTGCGCCCTCGGGCTGGCGACACCCACCGCGGTCATGGTCGGAGCGGGGAAGGGGGCCGAATACGGCATCCTGATACGAAACGGCGAAAGCCTCGAGACGGCTTCCAAGCTGACGACGATCGTTTTCGATAAGACCGGCACGCTGACCGAGGGCCGGCCGGTCCTGACCGACATCGTCCCCGGCGAGGGCTGGTCCCGGTCCGAGTTGCTTCGGATCGCGGCCGGGGCTGAAAAAGGCTCCGAGCATCCGCTGGCCGAGGCGGTTGCAACCGCGGCCGACACCCCGGGGATCATCGTCCCGACCGCCTCCGAATTCCGCTCCCTTCCCGGACTGGGCCTGGAGGCCCGGGTCGAAGGCCGCCAAGTTCTCATCGGCAACGCCGCCTTGATGACGCAGAGGGGCATCGATACGGCGGAATGGGCCGGGCTCGTGGAAAGGCTTTCAGGCCGGGGCAAGACGACTGTGTACGCGGCCGTGGACGGAAAGCCGGCCGGGATCCTGGCCGCCGCCGACCCGCTCAAGCCCAAGTCGGCAACCGCGGTCGCCCGCCTTAAAAAGATGGGCCTTGCGGTCGTGATGCTGACCGGCGACCATCGGTCGACGGCTGAGGCCGTGGCCCGGGCTGCCGGGATCGATCATTTCATCGCCGACCTCCGCCCGGCCGAAAAAACCGCCGAGATCCGCCGTCTCCAGGAATCGGGGAAGCGGGTGGCCATGGTCGGCGACGGGATCAACGACGCCCCGGCCCTGGCCGCGGCCGATGTCGGCGTGGCCATCGGTTCGGGGACGGACGTGGCCATGGAAGCGGCCGACATTACCCTGATCGGCGACGACCTTCACGGCGTGGCCCGGGCCGTCGATCTCAGCCGCCGGACCATTCGGACGATCAAGCAGAACCTGTTCTGGGCCTTCATTTACAACGTCATCGGCATCCCGGTCGCGGCCGGGGCTCTCTACCCGTTTTTCGGAATCCTCCTCAACCCGATGATCGCGGGAGCGGCCATGGCGTTCAGCTCGGTCTCCGTCGTGACCAACTCCCTGAGGCTGCGCCGGGTTCGGCTCGACGCCGGGGAGTAAAAATTCGCGGAAAAAAAATCGGTGCCAGGTTACTCATTCCCCGATTTCCCATTGTTTGTTTGTCATTGACGTCGCTGACATTTTTTTTGCGAATAAATCGGGGAATGAGTAACCTGGCACCGATTTATTGGGACGTGTGGAACCGCCCCTGTCGCCCCCCCCATTTCATGCGAATCCGCCGGCGGTCGTGATATAATCAGCGGGAAAAATTCCCCCGGGAGAGTATTGAATGAAAGCCGAAGACGTCTGGCAGGACATCGAACGCGTCCGAAACGACGCGCCCCTGGTCCACAACATCACCAACTACGTCGTCATGAATAATACGGCCAACGCGCTCCTGGCCGTCGGCGCCTCGCCGGTCATGGCCCATGCCCTCGATGAAGTCGAGGAGATGGTCAACATCGCCTCCGCGCTGGTCGTCAACATCGGAACCCTCAGCGTGCCCTGGATCGAAGCGATGTTCCGGGCGGCCGACGCGGCCCGTGAGCGGGGCATTCGGATCGTCTTCGATCCTGTCGGAGCCGGGGCGACTAAGTTCCGGACTGAGACCTCCCGCGAGTTCCTGGAGAGTTTCCGGCCGACCGTCATCCGGGGCAATCCGTCGGAAATCATGGCCCTGGTCAAAGAAGGCGTCCTGACCAAGGGTGTCGACAGCCGGCATGATTCGGAGGCCGCCGTCGACGCGGCGGTTTATCTCAACCGGGAGTACGGCTCGGTCGTGAGCATCAGCGGCGAAGTCGACCGGATCGTGACCGACGGCCGGATCATCATGATTGAAAACGGCGACCCGATGATGCCCCGGGTGACCGGGCTCGGTTGCACCGCCTCGGCCCTGACCGGGGCGTTTGTCGCCGTAGACGGGTCGCCGTTCGAGGGCGCGGCGGCGGCCATGGCCGTCATGGGGATCGCCGGGGAGATGGCCGCGGGCAAATCCGGCGGCCCCGGCAGCTTCCAGGTCGAGTTTCTCGACGCCCTCTACCGGATCGGGGAAGACGACGTCCGGCGGCGGCTGAAGCTCGCCGAGGCATGACGCGGCGAGGGGGCTTAGCGGGCATTTCCTCACGGGCGCGGAAAGGGTGGCGGCGGCCGGATGCGGGATATGGTGTGAAAATTGCGGGGCCGTGATTCTTCACGAGTCGAGAGAGCCCGGCCCGCGAACATAAGGCGAAGCCGTGCTATCATGAAAAGAGAAAGCATTCATGAATAATCCCTGGAAAGCCGATTTCGGACTGATGCTCGTCACCGACCGGGGATTGTCTTGCGGCCGGCCCATCGAGAGTATCGTCGAAGCGGCCGCGGCCGGCGGTGTGACGATCGTCCAGCTTCGGGAAAAGGAAGCGACGACGAGAGAGTTTGTCGCAATCGGGCGGCGGGTGGCGGGGATTCTACGGCCGCGGCGAATCCCCCTGATCATCAACGACCGGGTGGACGTGGCCCTGGCCGTCCTGGCCGACGGGGTTCATCTTGGGGCAAGCGATATGCCGGCGGAGGATGCGCGGGCGATTTTGGGGCCGAGGGCGATCATCGGCCTATCGGTCGAAAACGAAAAGCAGGCGGTCGAAGCCGGACGCCTCGATGTCGATTATCTGGGCGTCAGCCCGGTGTTCCCGACGCCGACAAAAACGGATGCCGGAGCGGCTTGGGGGGTGGAGGGATTGTGGCGGCTGCGGCCGCTCGTCCGCAAGCCCCTGGTTGCAATCGGCGGAATCAACGCCCAGACGGCGGCCCGGGTGCTTGAGGCGGGGGCGGACGGGCTGGCGGTCGTTTCGGCGATCTGCTCGGCACCCGACCCCGGGGCGGCGGCCGAAGGGCTGAGGCGGTTGGTGGATGCGGCCCGGGCCCGACGAAGGGCGGTTTCGTAGCTTTCGGGGATATAAATTCCTCAAAGAGGGTACGAGCCGGGTCTTGAGGAGTTTTTACGGGGCGATGGTTTTTGGGCCGATGGAAATTTCGCCGAGAGCGTCGGTCCGGTCCCGAAAATGAAAAGCCGGGGAGAACCGGTTTCGCCGGGACGAGGGAGTCGACATGAATAAGCGCGGGAAGCATCGATCGCGAACAGGGACGGCGCCGGCGGGCCTCGCGGATCTCGGCGAGTTCGGTTTCATCGCCCGGCTGGCCGGGCCATTTTTGCGCGGAATGCCGGCGGGCGTCCAAGGAATCGGCGACGATTGCGCCGTGTTGCCGTGGACCGAGGACAAGCGGATGCTCGTGACGACCGATATGCTGGTCGAGGACCGGCATTTCGTATTGAAGAGCGCCAAGCCTTTTGACCTCGGGTATAAATCGCTGGCCGTCAACCTCAGCGACATTGCGGCGATGGGCGGGCGGCCGACGTGGGCCCTTCTTTCGATCGGCGTGCCGATGGGCCTCAGCGTTCTTTGGATCGATGACTTTCTCAAGGGATGGAGGACGGCGTCCAAGCCGTGGAATGTCCGGCTGGTCGGCGGAGATACGACCCGATCGCCCGGCGGCCTCGTCATCAATGTTGTCGTGATCGGCGAGGTCCCGGCCGGGCGCGTAAAATTGAGGTCGGCGGCCCGGGTCGGGGATGTGATCGCGGTGACGGGAACACTGGGCGATTCGGGGGGCGGGCTGAAGATTATTCTGGCCCGGGAAGGGAAGGCAGCCGGAGGGCGGTCGGGGGAGACCGGGGAAGGAGCGGCGGGCGCGACGGCGGGCGTGACGGCGGCGCGGCTGACGAGAGCGGCCGCGTTGCGTGTTATTCCCGGC
>JAFGEN010000230.1 GCA_016931595.1 Candidatus Aminicenantota bacterium
AGGGAGAGTGTCCTGGCCGTCCCTTCCCATTCGGCCGTGACTTCGATCGTGCAGGGAGCGTCGATATCGAGGGGAATTCGCTCCCGTCCCCCGGCCTCCAGCCCAAAGGAACGCACGAAAGGCGCGTTCACGGCGCCGGTTTCGCCGATCCGGATGACGGCCTCGGCTGTAAGGCTGTCCGCCCAAGGGGCTTTCAGGGCCAGGGCCTTGATTGTCGTCGTCTTTCGAACCAGGAAAGGCCCGTTGTATTTATACGTGTCCCATTTTTTCGGCTCGGTCCCGTCGGTCGTGTAGACGATCTCCGCGTCCGGAACGCCGGAGCGAATGCTCACCCGGACAGGCCCCTCGAACGTTCCTCCGGCGGGCTCGATGACCGGTGGGGGGAGCTGCGAGCGCATCGGCATGTCGCAGCGGATCATGGAATCGGGACCGATCCGGAAGCGATATCCTTCCGGCTTTTCCATGATGAATCCCTCTTTTTCGGCTGAGATGGTGTACTCGCCTTCCTGAACATTCCGGCCGATGAAATAGGCCCCCATGTCGTCCGTCAGGACCGATTCTGTCGGGGGAGTCGTCCGGATTCTGACCCCCGCGACCGTCAGGTCCGTTCTCCAGTCGACGATGAGGCCCCGGATGGACCGGGGGGGCGTTGGGTCTATCCGCAATCGCTCCGAACACCGGGCGGGCTCCTTGACCCTGTCGTCCGGATATAGAATGAAATCGCAGGTGAGCGACCGAAGATGGGAGGGAAGGTCCTGGTGGTGCACCCGGTATCCCTTTTTCCCGGCGAGAAGGGTGTAGCCGACCCCCTCGGCCAGACCGCCGGTCGAATAACGGCCGTCGGAGTCGGTGCATGTTTGTCGGGAGGGAGGCAGCGTCCGGATCGTCGCGTTTGCGACGGGCCGGGAGGTTTCCCAGTCGAGAACGCGGCCTTGGATGACGCGTTCCCGGGGAGCGGGAGGGATTCCGGCCGCCGCGAGAACCACCGCACCCAGGAAGAGGATGACCGGCAACGCCGATGGACGACGGATTCTCCGGGTTTCCATTTTTTTCGCGTCTCCCTCCGGGAAGGATATACGGCTGAGAAACTGCGATGTCAAACGCCTTCATCAATTTCCCTCTTTCGCCTTCCGGCACGAGGGATTCGATCCGTTCCGCGACAAGAGAGTCCTCGAGCAAATGGAAATAGCCCGAAACGGTCGCGTGGTTCACTCCGAATTAAAAATCATTCTTGCCCAGCTCCGGAGCCGGCCGCCGGCTGTGGAAGGCCGGGATGAGCTCGATCATGACCTGTCGGGACAGGCTCCGCCAGATGAAGCGCAGGTCGAACCGTCCGGCGTGGCGGACGAGCGAAAGGTCGACGTTTCCGATCCGACTCCGGTAGAAATCGTAGTGCATCAGGGCCTGGAATTCCCAATTCCGGACGAGACCGACGGCCAGGTCGGCGTACCCCTGCTTCCAGTCGCCCGTCTTGGGGTCGTAGGAAATCATCAGCCAGCCGTTGAGCCGCTCGTCGGGGTCGATCCGAAGCATGGCGCTGAAGTCCTGGCTTGTCGTCCCTTCGATCAACCAGCCGCGGGTCCGCCGCCGGGACTGGAGGCTGTAAAATCCCTCCAAGGTCACGGCCGGGGCGACGCTCCATACAGCCCGGAAAATCCCCCCTCCCGAAGTGAAGTTTCGGCCTTCCTTCTCCAAGAACTGCTCGACCGAGGCGGCGACCTGAAGGCTCAATGCAGGCCGGAGATGAATCGGCCGGACGGCGAGGCTGAACGCGGTGTTGTTGCTGTACGTGCGGGATGTCCCCCGTTCGGTCCGCAGGTCATTGGCCAGGAACGTATTCCGGACCGCCGCCTCGAGAAGTCCGCCGTAGAGCGGAAACGGCCGGAGCCCCACCCGAAGCACCGGCTGGCTCAAGCGTTGGTCTCCGACGAGGTCCCGGTTCAGGTAGTATTCGGCCGCGGCATCGAAACGTTCGGCGTCGTAGGAGAGGGACAGGTTGCCGGTGAAAATGTTCGAGCGCCCGCCGGCCGTCCCCAGCCGGAGCCTGGAGTAGCGGGAATTGAGGGCGAAGCGGAAATGTTGTCCCAGCGGGAGATGGTAATCGACGGCCGCCAGCCGCTGTCCGTGCATCTCCGTTTTCCCGGAGATGTTCAACGAGCCCGCCTTGGGGAATCGGAGCGAGGATTGAATCCCCAGCCAGGCTTCGAACGGCCGTCCCAGCGGCTTGTTGAAGGCAAGGTCGAAGAGGACCCGGCCCCGCTCATCGGCGAGCCTGCTGTCGGCCGAGAGGCGGGCGTTCCACAGCCCGGTCGTGTTGTAATTGGCCGAAAGACCGAGGTCCAACCTCTCGGCCGCCGTCCAGCGTGTTTCAGTCTGGAGGTCGAGCTGCCGGGGCAATCCCGCGTAACTCTTCAGGATGCTGTGTTCCTCGTACCGGGCCTGGGTCAAGCTGTGAAGGACGCCTTCTTCTTCCCGCAGATAGCTTGCGTTGGCGAATAGTCCCTGGTTCCGGTTGAACCAGATTTTATCCAGGGAAAATCCGCCGGTCCTCTGTTTTTCCCCGATGGATAGTTTGAACCGCGGGAAACCGACCGATTCAAAGCCCTCGACGTACATGACGACGTCCCGCCCGATGGCTTCGAAGGCTTGGGTGACCTCGATTTCTCCGGCCGTGGCCGAAATCAACGATTCGCGGATCGCGGCGACATTCAGGTCATCAAGCGTCGCCATCTGTTCTACGGCTTTTCCGGCGTCCTCTTCCGAGACCGCCTTGCCGCCGGGAACGGAGATGACCTCGAGTGTTTGCCCGTAGCGGAAGCCCACGGCCGTTTCTGTCCCCGGCTCGAACAGCAGGGCGTCGAACCGGAGCGTCTCGCCTTCCCGGCTGAGCGTCACTCCGCCCAGGCCGAGAAACGTCCGGGAAGCGAGGTCGGCCTTCAGGATCCGGCAGGCGACATCCCGGCCCAGGAAACGGAAGGTCGTGTTATCGCCGATCAGCCGGTTGAGGTCGAGGCTGTAGCCCAGGTAATCTCCCTTGATTCTGAGAAGAAGATTGTCGTCGCTTTTTTCAGCCGAAACCGCGCCGGCCAGAATCAATCCGAAAATCAACGCCGCCCCGAGCTTTGCGGCGGATTTCACGAGGGCAGCCTCAGCTGGTAGAGACGGAGATTACTGTCGGCGTTCCAGAGGAACCGGCCGTCGAAAGCCAGTCCCTGGGGGGAAGGCCCGGGCGACAGAAACTTCCTGACCAGGCGCCCCGTGGAATCCAACTCGTAGATCGAAAGCGTCGCCGGGTCCGAAATCCAGAAGCGAACGCCGTCGAAGGCCAGGCCCGCCGTCCGGGTTCCGGGATTGTCGAAGGAGCCGAGCACTTCGGCCGTCTCCGGGTCCACCCGGAGGATTTTATTGGAGAGGGCGTCGGCCAGCCAGAGCGTTCCTTGGGCGAATTCACAGGCCGTGAACGAGCCACGCTGAAGGCTCAGGCGCTTCATGATGTCGCCGTTGAGGGCGTTGACCTTGAAGACGTCGGTGCTTCCCTCGCCGCAAATCCAGAGATCCGGCCCGTCGGCGGCGGCATCGGCGGCCGATGATAGGGGAGGGCTAAGGCTTCGGATCATGGCGCCGCTGGCCGGGTTGAGGCCGGCCAGGGAGCCGGAGGCGCCGTCGACCATCCAGAGGAGAGAGCCGTCCCAGGTCAATCCCCGCGGGGCGGAGGCGGGTGCGACCAGGGTCTGCAGGACTTCAAAGGCGGCTTCGCCGATGTCGGGATCGAAGGGATTGTCGAACAGCCGGTCCCGGCAGGCCGGCCAAACCGCGAGGCTAAAAACGACAATCGATAGACAGGCGTATCTGGCGCGGGGAGACATGGGGGATTCCGATTGCCAGCGAGAGCGATCCCGGTTCGGCGGTTTTCTTTTTCACCAGGCCGAAGATGTCGAGAAGGTTGATCGCCCAGACCGCCGCTCCGGCCAGGAGAAACGCGTTCCGGCGTCCGTCGTATCGTTCGACCAGGCGGCGGTAGCGGGAGGCCGAGTCGGGGTCGGTTGCGGCCCTGTAGAGGTCGTAGTTTGAGTTGCCGAGATGGTTCTGCCGAAGCGCCCCGGCCAGACAGGCCAACTCGGCCGCCAGGAAGGCCGCGCCCTTGAGGATTCGGCCTTCGGATATTTGGCCCCAACCTGGGACGAGGAGGGATTTTTGGAGCGGGCCCAGTTTTGCGGTTGGTGTCGGGTCCTGGGCCTGCACCGAGGCCGCCGAAACCGGCTGGAGAAAAAGAACGAGGAGCGGGAAAACGAACCATTCGCCCCCTCTTATCCTCTGTATTCCGTTCTCCCGCCGCTTGCGCATTGTTGGTCCGAACCCACGAATACCACATCTCTTTTTCCTTGACAAGCCTTGGGAATTTCGCCTATGTTATTCTCACGTTTTGGTCCAAGAGAGGAGGAAATCCATGTTCGACCTACGCCGCTGGACGTTTTGCAAGGCCCTTGCCGTCATTCTCTGTGCCTTCATCGTCATGGAGGCCCATGCCCTCTATGCCCATCAGGCGGCGGCCGTGGCTGAGCAGCACCAAGCTCAGTTCAATGCCGCCCGCGAAGCCTATTTCGCCGGCAATTTCGAGGGCGCCCGGGCCGGCCTGGACAGGCTGATCGTCGAACTGGAGAAGATCGAAGGCCAGGATACCTTCAAGGGGGAAACCTACCTCCTGGCCGGGGCGGCTTATGAAAAGCTGGAACAACTCGGGCTGTCGGTCAAGTATTATTGCCGGGCCAAGAGCCTCCTCGGCGAAGGCAAGACGATCGAAGGGCTCGACCTGAAGAAGCTCAAGTATTACAAGGCCGATTGCGCGGCGATCGCGGCCATCCTGGAAATGGGCGTGGGGGCGGAAACCGACGAGCTCGTGGCCCAGTACAACCAGGCCAAGATCGGCTATTTTGCCGGGGCGTATGAAGCGGCCAAGGCGGTCGTGGAATCCCTCGTCACTTCGCTCGGAGCGATCGACGGCCGGGACACGTTCAAGGGGCAGGTTTACCTGCTGGCCGGGGCGATTTACGAGATTTTGGATTTCAAGGAACTGGCGATCAAGTATTACTGTCGGGCCAAGGCCGTTCTGGGCGAGGGGACGACCATCGAAGGCCTCAAGCTGGATAAACTGCGGTGGTACAAGGAACCCTGCGGCGGCGCGGCGGTGGCCGGGGCGGCCGTCCGGACGGCCGGAAGGAAGAAAAGCTGGGTCGGAGGCCTGATCGGAACCCTCCTCGGTCTGGCTCTCGTCGGCGGCATCGTCTGGTACCTTTTCTTCTCGAAAAACGCCCCCCTGGGCAAGAAGGGCAAGTATACGAAGATCACCTTCCGAATCGACGTGACGTACCGGGGCTTCAATTCCACCGGCCACCGGACCTTTAAAATCGGCGGGGAAGTCAAAAACGACGAGGACTTCATCTACACCCAGAACATCTCCTCCGATGAGGCCTGCTCCCAGGCGACCAAGTCCGAAACCTACTCTTACACCTATACGATCACCGGCGACAGCGTGGCCATGAGCCAATCCTGGGACAACTGGGATTATTACGCTTTCGGCCCGGGCGAAAACTGGAAGAAGCTCTGCGCCGAGTACTCGGTCAATATCGACTCTTACGAGTACGAGGATGGGAAGGACCCCGGCAAACCGTCGGCGACCGGGCTGGAACAGCTCCAGATGAACTCCGCGGCCGACTGCACCGAGGTCTCCAGCCGGATCCACAATTGCTACATGGATGCGACCATCTCCTTCAGCGCGCCGTCGACGGTTCGGGGAGCCTCCGCGGCGACCGTGGAGATGATCCGGAAACGCTGACGACCGGATTCCCGAGACTGCACGACAAACGCCCGCCCCTCAGTCGGGGGGCGGGCGTTTTTTTTCGGTGGGAAAGGGGACAAGAGCCCCGTCTCCTGATAGAATACGAAACGGAGGTGGGCCATGCCGTTCATCCATAAGAAAAACCCCCTGGTTCCGACTCTGGGCGTGTTTGTCCCCTGCGATCCCCGAATCGACGCGGCGTCAAGACGCCGGGCTTATGCCATCGGCGTGAGGACGGCCCGCCTCCTGGCGGCGGGACTCAAGATTCCCGACGGCAACCGGCCGAATGTTTTTTATGCCTCCAAGCTCGTCGACCAGGAGCGCTCGGCCGACGAGGCAGCCCGGGAGCTTCTCGAAGCCGGTGCGGCGGGGCTTTTCATCGTCCCCGACACCTGGTTTTTCCCGGGGAAGACGGCCATGGCCGTCACCGCCCATTTCCCGCCGAGCACACCGCTGGCCTGCGTCGGGGGGAACAATGCG